>JABXJY010000276.1 GCA_013375385.1 Desulfobacterales bacterium | reverse complement strand
AAGTGTTACCATAGAGGAAATTTTCTGTCTCAGGCCAGGGTGACACCTCTCCGAGGGTGTTCATGCTTCACTGCTGTAAAATGGAGTCTGCTCTTGACTCCTGTAAATGGGTATAATAATAAAGAAGGGTTAATCATGAACCAGAGAATTGCTGAACTCAAGAGGGTTGCAGACAAAGTCGAACGGCTCGTGAATTCTTCTGTCGATCGTTGGCGTGATTTGCCTGATCGAGTATTGACATTCCGCCCATCAGAGGCTGCGTGGTCAATCAAGGAAATCATCGGCCATCTCATTGATTCGGCCTCCAACAACCACCAACGGTTTGTACGTCTCCAGTTGGCGGACATGCTCACCTTCCCTGACTATCAGCACGACAACGATGAATGGGTGAGAATACAAGGGTGTCAGGAGCGACCCTGGGACGAATTACTTGGCCTGTGGCGTCATTTCAACGACCACCTGTCCCACATCATCCGTTTTGTTGACCAATCTTGCCTTACACACGCATGGATGGTTGATATGGAGACCAGGGTTACGCTTTTTGAGTTGATGGCGGATTATCTCCAGCATCTGGAAGTCCATTTGGACCAGATAGCCGAAAATATAGATACATCGACATAATGGGATGCACACGGACCGCCCAAACGCTGCCGCGTTTGGGTTCCCTCCCTTCGCTTGTGCAAAGGGGGTAAATCTGCTCTTGGCTCTTGGTAAAAATGAATAAGAGTCAAAGGTAGGCTTGACCCCATCATCATTAAAGAATTGTAACAATCTCACAATCGGAAAAACCTCAGTAGTTTTATCGCTGCCCCGTGCGTCCCGCCAAGGAGTTGTTTGTTTAGAAGCGCATCGATGAAAAGAGATCTTAATTGGCACAATTTTCTGGTAAGGCTGGCCGTATTTTGGCTGATCCTGTTTTTCTTTCTGGCGTCATGCTCAAGTAAAGACGACACAGATGTGATCCGGCAGCTTGTCAAACAAGGTGCGATATTTGCGGAAAAACACGATATCGGGGGGCTCATGAACCTGACTTCTGAGGATTTTCTCGCCATGCCCGGTCGGCACGATCACCGTGGCGTCAGGAGGATACTCTGGATGGCTTTCAGGCACTATAAGGAATTTAAAGTCATTTATCCTGAACTAAGTGTCGAGCTCGAGCCCAGTGGCCTTGTCGCTTTTACCAAGATCTATTTCGTGATTGTCAAAAAGGACCTATCCTTTCCTAAACTTAAGGAACTCTACAAAGATCCCCAGGGTTGGCTTGAGGAGGTGGGAGAGAATGTTGATCTGTACCGACTTAAACTCGAATTGCTGAAGAAGGATGGAGATTGGTTGGTCAGACGAGCCCATCTTGAGCTCTTCAGGGGTTTAGGATTCAGTGAGTAATTGAAGCTCCTTGACTGTTACGGGTGAATATGCCCTGTGCTTCTGATACGAGGAGGCACAGCGGGGTGAGGCGCAGCATGCCCCGATTGAAACTGAGTCTTGTCTATTAAGAAAGGGGGCGCAAGATGAAGGTCGCAGTCACGATCGATGATTTGCCACAATGGCCACATACTCCTTATCCAGAGGGGTATACACCGGATACCATCACTGATGCGCTCATTACAGCGCTGGACAAACATCACATTCCTGGGGTTTTTGCGTTCTCCAACTCGTGGGCCCTCATCAAAGACCCTGCACTGAGCCGCATCTTTGACTGTTGGGTCGATGCTGGTCATTACGTCGGCAACCACACCCACAGCCATCGAACCCTCCACGATGTCAGCGCCCAGAAGTATATCGAAGATATCGAGTTGGCCTCGCATCACCTCGCACCGTGGGTATTTCGTTCTCCGGGTAGATATTTCCGTTACACCCTCAACCGGTGGGGTGAGACAGAGGCGAAACGCCGGACGGTGAAAGCGCACCTCGACGCCAGTGGGTACAGCATCGCAGAGGTTACTACCTGGTTCTACGAGTGGACATGGAATAGAGCGTACGAGAAGTGTCTCCTCGCCGGAGATCAGGACGGCATCGATTTTCTCAAGCACTCGTATCTCGATTTTTCTCTTGCCCAGATGAACTTTGACACCCAGGCAGTCACAGCATGGTATGGGAGGGAGATCAGGGGAATTATTCTAGGACATAACCTGCCATTCATGGCAGAAATTTCTGATGCGATGTTTGACCTCTTTCTGAAGGCAGGGGTTGAATTCATACCGTTTGAAGAAGCAGCCGCCGACCCCTTTTATGACCAGGCGGCAAGCATTGTCAGCGATCGTTTCCTCGTGTATTGGCGGAAGCTCGCTTCCTATCGTGGGCAGCACATACCAGTTATCGCTCCGGGGTTTGAAGCCACCTACCAGCGAGTGAAAGAAATGGGTCAAAACACGAGCACAGACTGAAGACCCATGTGAGATGGCACGTTGGTTCTGAAGCAACTTAAGGGTCACGAAATCATCTCAATGTGGTCTGTCCCTAAATACTCTTATTCACTTGATGCCCTTTCACGTAACACGATAGTATGCTATTGTTACGTCTAATCCCGGGGCACGGTTATGATGCAAATGCATTTTACAGCGTGTGTTTGTAAGTTGTTTTAAAATCGATGTCCCCTCTTAACAACAAGCCCCTATGGATAGTGGAGAAATCCATAAGGGCTTTTCTTTCTATCCCTGCCCTTGGAAGCTGTAACCTACCTCCATCCAATAATTCCTGTTTTCATTTGGCATTTTACTCGTAATAATTTAGTCTTGACTTTTATTCACATTGTGGCATAATAAAAAATAGTCTGTTGTTGTACTGTGAGCCCAAAAAAATTGGAGTTTACCGGGGTAACTTATATTCATATCGTGTAAAAGTACATTCTTTTTCAAGATAACCCTTAAGCGAGAGTGCCATGAGCTTAAATAATTAACCGGAATTTCGCAAGTGTTAGCGGGGCAAAAGCATAAACTTGACTTCCTAAGTGCAAGAGTAGTTCAAAAGGGTAAACTTAAAGCTTGTTGTGCCAGAAAATAGTCAACATCAAGATGAAAATAGCAAAAAAAGGCATGTTTTTCCTGTTTGTACGCACACGTCTCACTCGGATCCTTTGTGGTGAAAAAGTTGCGGCTCAGCCAGACTGTGTTACAAGGGTTTGTCGATAAGAGGTCCACGCATCACGGTAAGGATACCAGTCTGACAGTTTCAGGGTTAACTGACGGCTACCTCGAAGCAACTT
>JABXJY010000275.1 GCA_013375385.1 Desulfobacterales bacterium | reverse complement strand
TTTGTTTTTTGGCTTCATCTTCCTGCTGATAGGTGTGAACTTTGCGAGACATTTCCAAAGTTCAGTGTGACAAACAGGCTATAATTCACCGCTCATTCGCCTGGGCCTGTTAAATACGAATCCAAAAGTCTGAGGCTGACCTTTTCTGGCGTTGTTAGGCGGTTTCCATCTGGCTGGCTCCTATTCGGGGCCTTTTGTACCCAAAGATATCCTTATCTCTCGCAATTGGAGCGCAATTACGAAAAGAAGTACTACTACTGAGAACTCCAGCAGGCGCCACGGAGAGTAAACTCTTAGCAACGTAAGGCCTAACAAGTTGGCCAATTTCTCCCAGACGGCGAGACCCGCCAGAAGGAAAGCTCCTATGAAAAAAAACCGACAGACAATGCTTGTTAACCGTGTCATCATTCTCACCTCCTTACCTCCGGCGAAGCAAATAGAACTCTTTTGCGAAACTGTTCTTCTGGAGGGCATATGCTACCACACGAAGGTTACCATTTTCGTCTTGGAACCAAAGCTGGATCCAATATCGGCTCCCGGCCACATTGCTCACCGAAACCAGGTTCCCCCATTTCGAAGGTATTGAGTCCACATGCGGTAACGCCTTCTTGAAGAAGGCTCCTTCCCCCGGAGTTGATGCTTCGGAAATTCGGGCGCAGGACAAAGAGAAAAGAACCAGGACCACTACGACTAACAATATTCCCATTCGACCTAACATACTCCCTCCTTCCTCCCGCTGAAAAACAGCGGGACTTTGTTGCATTCAGTTTCTAATTGTATTGAAGCTTCGCCTTCCCAGCCCGTACAAGTACGGGACGGGCAAACCGACGAGTTGATGGAGGCAATGTCTCATTGCTTGAAGCAAATCGATGCTCGATGATGGATAGAACAGAAAAAAACATTCCTTGTTTCATCCACCATCAAGTAATCAGTCCCGCCTAGCGCGGTATCTATTTGCCTCCTGCACCAGAGCTTGATACAAAAACCATGGCCTAGACCTGGCATGTCAAGGTGCGGTGATGGAAAGTGAGGCATTCATAAGCAGTGAAAACAGTTGCATATCCACATCCCGTCGCACCAGGGCAGGCCATTATTCCAGTGTTCCAGTGTTTTCCTTACTTGATTAAAGTGTCAAATCGTTGACGAATTAAAGCTTCTAGAATTTGCGCATCCTTCCGAACTCCTACACAAAACATCGATTTACGCGTTGCGCAACAAACAATTTACCCACAAGCGATCTAAATAAATCAATTTTGTATAATCCATGCAAAAAGTTGCTTCTAAGGCAACTTAATATATTCTTCTACCGATGGGATAAGCAGAGGTCAAATCTTTGATCTTGACAACTGAAAAGGGGCAGAGGGGGCAGGTACAAGGCACAAGGCAAAAGGAGCGCTCGCCCTTTGAAATAGAGGACTTATAGCCACCCTCCCCTTCCGGAATGTCTCACGCCCGCAGTCACATATCTGCTGGCTCTCAACTCATTATTCCACGGGGCAAGCTTCAGGAGCGTTTCGGCCCGCCCGCCTCGCCTGAGCTCGCGATGGCGGGCAGGTCGGGCCCAAGGCCCGCGAAAAGCCAGGATTCGGAATAGGAGGTGGGTAGTGTGGGGTGACGTATTTAAAGTGGTCTTGTTCACCGTGGGGAATCGCGGTATGGTTATCACAATTTCTGTGGTTAGTTCTCTTCTTCACCTGCCTGCTTCAGAGCAGAAGCAATCACACGTTCACTAAGCCATACACCCCTTTGTTGCATCCGTCGAATGGCACTCTGAATAGAGATGAGATTCCCTTCCCTTTTGGCCCGAAGCAAAATGCCAATCGAACCTGTTAATGACAGGCCACTTAACCTGGCAATGCACCGTCCCCTGGGCTCGTCAATGCAAACTGTCTGGATTTTCTCATTTAAGGCCAGTTGAATAACGGAGGCCTCTCCAATGTCCAGTGAATTGATGAGAATCGGTGCGATATCAAGAGAATCGGGCCATTTTTCCAGCCAGGAAGCATCTTCAAATTCACTTAATGCAAATCCATTTGGGCCACCAACCAGAATCTCTTGGCACACTTCGTAAGGTACGAGTACTCTATGGTAGAGTGAGCGTAGAATACTCAGATCACCTGAAGCAGCAACAAGGGCGATGATTGGTCCAGTGTTGATGACAATTTCTTTCTTATCAGGCATGCTCCAAATCTGAAACCAGTTCTTCTTCCTCCAGGTCAATCATAGCGACGCCATAGTGATGCAAATTGAGCAAAAAGGAAACTCGATCCATCCCCACCAACGAAGCTGCCATACCGGAGGAAAGACGTTTCATTTCAAACAATTTAGCCGCCATAGCCATTTTGGCTTCCTTTTCAAACTCTCCCCTTGTCTCTTGAAGGGCATCGAGAAGTGTATCTGGGTATTCTACTCTGAGCTCCATGGCAATAATGTTACCTCCTTTCCCTTATTGTTCCTCAATATTTTGAAAGGGAAATAGAAATCCATAAAATAATTGAAGTATAAGAAAAATATGCTCTTAGGTCAAGCGCAAAGCGCAAGCAAAACCTGAAGATCGACACGCTACCTCAGCGAGGATGTACCTGCGGCATGTTCATTTACCCATTTGCTATCCTCCCAGTACTCTTTTGGTCCCGCGGAGGGCAAGGAGATGTCTTGAATTCTCAAAGCACTGCCTCCACATTAAGTTGTGTTATTGATAACCTATGAAGACCTAGAAATCAATCAATTTTGTATAATCCATGCAAAACGTTGGTTCTAAGGCAACTTAATATATTCTTCTACCGCTGGTAATTCTCAGAATTTGCGAGCCGATTGACACGTGAGGAATCCTGAAAGAAGCACGGTTTTGTAT
This sequence comes from Desulfobacterales bacterium, assembly GCA_013375385.1. GTDB lineage: Bacteria > Desulfobacterota > DSM-4660 > Desulfatiglandales > B25-G16 > JABXJZ01. The sequence goes on along the minus strand of JABXJY010000275.1, from coordinate 354 downwards.
GTAGATTATATAAGGGTTGAGTTGTCATAGGGGTCCGTTCGGTCAAGATAGTCTATTGAATCCAGGAGGAAACAAAAGGAAATCCAAGTGGACAAAAATCTTAGCTTCACCATCGAGGCCGCTAAATAGAGCTAGTTCAGTTAAGATCTATTGAGTTTTTCTGAAACGAATTGCAATATTTTTTGAGCCAATTCTGTTGCCTCAGAAGCATCCTTTTGCCAGTATGCACGTGTAGGGATTCCGCCCGCGCTAAACTTCATACAATCGGCGAAATTTCTCTATAAAAGTCGAAGCTTGTGAGTTAATCCGAGAGTTCATAACATCATACACACGGGAGGAAAATGACGTATCGGA
>JABXJY010000274.1 GCA_013375385.1 Desulfobacterales bacterium | reverse complement strand
GCACCGGACGAGGCTGGGCACAATGGTAACTGCAAGGAGAAGATACAGGCCATTGAGGATTTTGATGAGAAGGTGGTCGGGATTGTTAGTGAAGGATTAAAGGATCTTGAGGATTACCGAATGATGGTCCTCAGTGACCATTTAACACCCATTTCAAAAAGGACCCACACCAGTGAGCCTACCCCTTTCGCTTGGGCCAGCAAAAAGGAGATTGAGTCAGTGTCGGAAGGCCCTCCATTTACAGAAGCATGCGCACGGGAGAGCGGACTCATATTTGACAGAGGCCATGAATTAATAGAGTCGTTCTTGTTTGTAGATTGATGCTTCCGTTTATCCGACCCTAATCCCTCACTTTAGGTGAACCGTTATGAAGAAGGGAGTTGAATGAAAAAGAGAAAAAATGTCACCTCTTACAGGGTTATCTATGGCGATTGTGACTCAATGGCTATAGTCTATTATGCAAACTATCTCAGACTTTTTGAGATCGGCAGGACGGAGTTCCTAAGGGAGCTGGGCGTAACATACAGGGAAGTTGAGGATAGTGGGTTTTTCTTACCCACAACAGAGGCATACCTGAAATACCTTAAGCCTGCCCTGTATGACGATTTATTGACCATTGAAACAATAATTGGTTCTGTAAGAAGGGCAAGCAGCAGATTTGATTATACCATATATAGGGGAGAGGATATAATCGTTCAGGGCTATACAATCCATGCCTGTTTGGACAGGGAGAACCGGATAGTCCGGCTTCCTGATTTTCTGCTTCACCCTTTGAAGGGGACGTGAACCATGAATATAGTTTTTTTTGGCCCCAACGGAAGCGGCAAGGGGACCCAGGGAGCAATCATAAAAGAAAGATATAAGATACCCCATATCGAAACAGGTGTTATATTTAGGGACAATATATCACAAGGGACGGAATTAGGGGAAAAGGCCAAGGCGTATATAGATAGAGGGGCATTGGTTCCTGATGAGATCACCATCCCAATGGTTCTTAACAGACTTAAAGGGGAGGACTGTACAAATGGCTGGCTCCTGGACGGTTTTCCACGAAACGTGAGGCAGGCTGTCAGGTTGAATGAGGCTCTGACCCGGGAAGGGATTGATGTAGATGTTTGTATTGAGATAACCCTGAAGCGTGAGACGGCTAAGAAGAGGATAATGGGGCGCAGGCTGTGCTTAAATGATAACAACCATCCGAACAATATCAACATAGAGGCCATCAAACCGAATGGTGATAGATGCAGGATATGCGGTGGAGAGTTGAAGAAAAGGGATGATGACCAGGACGAGGCAGCCATTGATCAGAGACATGATATCTATTACGACTCAAAAAATGGCACCCGTGCCGCAATACAATATTTCAAGGATCTATCAGATAAGAGGGGTATCCCGGCTATTGTGGAACTGGATGGAGGAAGGAGCGTCGAAGAGGTAACGAAAGAGTTGATAGAGAAATTAGGCAAATTAAGTTTAAAGTGAACTAAAGTGCCCGCCCGCCTCGCAAGCGAGAGCGTTGCGGGCAGGCCTAAAGTGAGCTAAAGTTTGTAATGAATTACCTGGTATTTTCCCATTTGGGAATGAGTAAATGAAGAAAATGACATTGACTCAAGCAATAAAGTCATTCTTTCCTGTTTGAACTTTAGTCACTTTAGTCACTTGTACCTTTAGTCACTTCAGTCACTTATAACTCTAGGCACTTACATAAAGGAGTTATTATGGAGTATTCAATCAGTCCAGATGGAGAGAAATTTGCCCTTCCGCAACAGGATGATTACAAGAGAGAATATGAGAGACTATCCACCATAGTAAAAAGAGAGAGGGAAAAGGGAAGGGAGATAGTCGCTGTCATGGGCCTCGGTTTTGTTGGGGCGGTTATGGCAGCGGTTGCCGCAGATACCGTGGATAAAGAGACAGGAAAGCCCAATAAATTTGTCATCGGCATGCAGCGACCCAGTACTCGGAGCTTCTGGAAGATTCCCCTGTTCAACAAGGGCATTTCCCCGGTAAGTGCAGAAGACCCTGCTGTTAAGGAATTGATTGAGAGCGGTGTCAGAAACAAGAAGACCTTAACAGCTACCTATACCTACGATGCCCTGACATTCGCGGATGTCCTTATCCTTGATGTCCAGTGTGACTTTGTAAAACAGGATCTTAGAGACCTTCAAAGCGGCCATGTTGAAATGGGCGCTGTTGAGGAAAGCTTCAAGATAATCGGTGACCTCGTTGAACCCCACTGTCTTATCCTGATTGAAACAACGGTGCCTCCAGGAACAACCGAGTATATCGCCTATCCCATCATCAAGAAGGCCTTTAAGAAAAGAGGAATTGAAACGGAGCCTCTCTTGGCCCACTCTTTTGAGAGGGTAATGCCAGGCCGAGATTATGTAAGATCCATTCGCAATTTCTGGCGGGTCTGTAGTGGCATAAATAAGGACAGCGAGAAGAGGGTGATCGAGTTCTTGGGCGAAATCATAGATGTTGACAATTATCCATTGACCGTTCTTGAAAGACCCATCGAGAGTGAGACATGCAAGATTGTGGAGAATAGCTACAGGGCTACAATTCTTGCCTTCTTAGATGAGTGGAGCCTCTTTGCCGAGACCAACGGGGTTGACCTCATCAAGGTCATCGATGCCATCAAGATCAGGCCCACCCACAGCAACATAATATTCCCGGGGCCGGGAATTGGCGGCTACTGTCTGCCAAAAGATGGTGGCTTGGGGATTTGGGCGTATAGGCACCTGCTCGGTTTTGAGAGCGAGACATTTAAGATTACCCCCGAGGCCATTAATATCAACGATACCAGGGCCCTCCATGCCGCTCAGCTGGTCAGGGATGCCCTACGCAACATGGGAGGAATTGTGGCCGCCTCCCAGGTAACTATCCTTGGGGCATCCTACAGGGAGGATGTAGGGGATACCAGATACAGTGGTTCGGAGTTGATCGTCAGGAAGCTAACGGAGATGGGCGCAGAGATTAAGGTGCATGATCCGTACGTCAGTCACTGGTGGGAGTTTGAGAACCAGGATACCTATCCGGCGGTAGGGGAGAGTCGGTCCCGATTCTTCAGAAATCAGGACCATCTTAAGGAATTAAGGATGTGCCCGACAATGGCTGAGGCCCTGAAAGACTCCGATGCAGTGGTTCTGGCTGTCAGGCACGAGGACTATCTGGAACTCGAGCCGGATGCTATTGTTAGGATGGCAGGTGGT
>JABXJY010000045.1 GCA_013375385.1 Desulfobacterales bacterium | reverse complement strand
ATGGAAAAGGAACTCCGCTTTGCTATCCGGGAAGGTGGCAAGACAGTTGGTGCCGGAGTAATAAGTGATATTGTAGAGTAGAGTGATAGATATGAGGGATATTATTACCTTGACTTGTACGATATGTAAGCATAGAAACTACACAACTACAAAGAATAAAAAAAGGACTCCAGATAAATTGCAGTTCAAGAAGTACTGTCCGTTTTGCCGTATCCATACACCTCATAAGGAAACCAAATAGAAACTGTTTTATGCAGGCCAGTAGCTCTAACGGTTAGAGCACCGGACTCCAAATCCGGGTGTTGGGGGTTCGAATCCCTCCTGGCCTGCCATTTTTGGAGGGATGACAGGAGTAATGGATGGCTATTTCTTAATGTGGCTAGAGTGACCCCCTAAAGGTTTTTAATGAATTATGAAAAAAAAGAAGGCCCGTAGAAGAAAAAGCACTAGTAAGAAATCAAATGTAATGTCGACTGTCAGCATTTCCAAACAAGGAAAGGCTGGTAGGGTAGCCATTTCAGAGCAAGGAGATCTTCCGCCAGCGCTGTTGAAAAAAGATGTTTATAGGAAAGTAGAGAACAATGTATTCGCACCCAAAAGATATTTTATCGTGGCCCGACAGTTTTTGGCCGATGCCAAAGTGGAACTCAAAAAGGTAACCTGGCCAACTAGAAAGGAACTTCTATCTACCACAGCCGTAGTTATAATACTTGTTCTCTTAATTGCGTTTTTTCTGGGTATAGTCGATTTAGGTCTGGTAAAGATCATAAAGAATGTAATTGGATAATTAGCTGATTGTAAAACTCGGGTGTGAGTGTGGAGTTAAAGTGGTATATAGCCCATACCTATTCTGGATTCGAAAACAGGGTAAAGGCAACCTTACAGGAAAAGATCAAATCACTGGGGAAAGAGGAGTTTTTTGGCCAGATCGTAGTGCCAACTGAGCAGGTTGTAGAGTTAGTGAAGGGAAAGAAAAAGACATCTTCCCGGAAATTCTATCCTGGTTACATAATAATTCAGATGGCATTGACTGAAGAGACATGGCATATAGTTCAAGACTTAGACAAGGTAACAGGATTCTTAGGTGGCAGAACGAAGCCTGTTGCAATTTCTGAAGAGGAGGCACAAGAGATCCTTGCTAGGATGGCCGATGGAGCGGAAAAGCCAAAACCAAAGTTCTTTTTTGAAGAGGGTGACGAGGTTAGGGTGATTGATGGTCCATTTAATAACTTCAACGGAATTGTGGAGGAAGTAAAACCAGATAAGGCTAAATTGAAGGTTTTGATCAGTATTTTCGGGCGTTCAACTCCAGTTGAGCTTGATTTTGTTCAGGTTACAAAAATATGAATAACGTCAGTTGTCCATTGACAGTAGTCCGTTTTATCTGTCCTTCTAAGCACTTAGTACCTTGTTGCTAGTTATGTGTACAGAGATGTGGGATGAAGGATGGGAAGCGGAAAGTACATATTGCAACATAAAACACGACAAACACGAACAACGGGCAACCGACAACTTTCAACGGACACTACCAAAATATAAGGGGAAAACATATGGCTAGAAAGGTTGTTGCAACGATTAAATTGCAAGTAAAGGCCGGACAAGCAAACCCTTCACCACCCGTTGGACCTGCGCTGGGACAGCATGGCGTCAATATAATGGAGTTTTGTAAAGCATTTAACGCTCGGACACAGAATCAGGAGGGTATGATTATTCCTGTAGTTATAACGGTTTATGCAGATAAATCATTCTCCTTTGTAACTAAGACTCCTCCTGCCTCTGTTCTTCTAAAGCAGGCAGCAAACATAGCTAAGGGTTCTGCTGATCCAAAGAGAGAGAAAGTGGGAACTGTAAGGAAGAGCCAGATTGAGGAGATAGCTAACCTGAAATTTGAGGATCTTAGTGCTGCTGATTTGCCAGGAGCTTTGAAGATTATTGAGGGTACGGCCCGAAGCATGGGAATCACTGTTGAAAATGGAGAAAAGGATTAAGTTTTAGGAAAATAAGGATATGCCTACCAGAGGAAAGAGATATATCGACGCTGCAAAAAAGATAGACAGGTTGAAGAAATACACATTTAAGGAGGCTATTGAATTAGCCATAGATACTTCATATGTGAAATTTGATGCCTCGGTAGATATATCTGTCCGGTTAGGTGTTGATCCACGCCATGCCGATCAGATGGTAAGGGGTACCGTTTCCCTTCCTCACGGCATTGGCAGGTCAGTTAGGGTAATTGTTTTTGCTGAGGGAGAAAAAGAAAAGGAGGCGTTGGAAGCTGGGGCAGAGTTTGCTGGCTCGGAGGATCTCTCAGAGAAGATCCAGAAAGGATGGCTTGAATTTGACAAGGTCGTTGCCACTCCAGATATGATGGGCATAGTGGGTAAGTTAGGTCGTATTCTGGGCCCAAGGGGGATGATGCCCAACGCAAAGCTTGGTAGTGTAACCTTTGATGTGGCCAAGGCTGTCAGCGAGCTCAAGGCAGGAAAGATTGATTTCAAGGTAGATAAAACAGGAATAATACATAACACGATAGGGAGGGCATCTTTCGGGGTTGATAAGCTCTTGGAAAATACTGCCTTCTTTCTCGATACCATCGTGAGGTTAAAGCCATCCTCCAGTAAGGGAACTTATCTAAAAAGTATAGCAATATCAAACAGTATGGGCCCAGGCATCAAGGTAGATACAGTCTATGTTAGGGATCTGCTCAGGTAAACCCTGTTAGAAGATTTGAATGATCCTTTGAACCCCATACAATTTTTTTGGTTTTTTCAACGTGCCGCAGATGGCGAGACTTTTTAGCACGGTAGATGTAGGTTGGAAGATTCAATGTTATGTCCACAAACTCCTGGGCACCTGAGGTGATTACTATCGGCGGAGAAGAGGGGAGGTGATTTTTTTCTTTGGACAGAAATGAAAAGAAAAAAGTTGTAACCGGCCTAAGAGAAAGGCTTGGAAAGGCCTGTGGAACCTTTCTGGTTCATTACCAGGGGTTGGATGTAAAGGCGCTTACCAAGTTAAGACGCGAGTTGAGAGAAACCAATATTGAGTTTCAGGTTGTCAAAAATAGGCTGCTGTCGATTGCGTGTCAAGATACAGAGGCAGCTGTTTTAAAAGATTATATCGCTGGGCCTTGTGCCTTAGCCATAACCTATGATGATGTGGTTATGCCTGCTAAGGTCTTAACGAAATTTGGTCAGGACTATGAAGCACTAGAGATAAAGGTTGGTGAGATAAACGGAAAAGTTATTGATTTGCCTGCCATTAAAAGATTAGCCCAGCTTCCTTCGAGAGAGATTCTTCTTTCACAACTTCTCTTTTCTCTTTCTGGGGTACCAACTTCCTTTGTTAGAGTATTATCTGAAATGCTAAGGAGATTGGTCACTGTTTTAGAGGCCATAAAAAGGCAGAAGGCAGAGATTCTTGATTGATGCACAAGCTCTAGTGAAAGGGGATTGATACGTAAGAAAAACTAAAATTTTTAACATGGAGGATGTGAGATAGATATGGCAACTAAGACTAACATAAGCAAAGAAGACGTAATTGAGTTTATTTCCCATATGACAGTCTTAGAGCTGTCTGAGTTAGTGAAGGAGCTTGAAGAGAAATTTGGTGTTTCAGCAGCTGCCCCGGTAGCAGTTTCACCTGTCACTGCCCCTGAGAAAGGTGAGCAGGCAGAGGAGGCGGAAAAAACAGAGTTTGATGTTGTATTAACAGGAATTGGGGATAAGAAGATTCAGGTAATTAAGGTTGTTCGGTCTGCAACAAGTTTAGGATTGAAAGAGGCCAAGGAGCTTGTTGACAATGTACCTAGTAAGGTAAAGGAGGGTGTTTCAAAAGAAGATGCGGAGAACGTTAAGAAACAGCTTGAGGAGGCCGGGGCTACAGTGGATATAACCTAGGCCCTAATCGTGCACCTGTTTCTTGTTATGCTGATTCTATGTTTGATACACGTCCATAAACAAAGTCAATAAGGAGATCGGAGTGTGAATAAAGCAGATAATGTAAGGTATTATTCAAGAAAGAACTTCGGGAGAATAAGAGCTATTCTTGATATACCCGATCTTATAGATGTGCAAAGAGACTCCTATGAACGTTTTCTGCAAAAGAGTGTTCTGGCTGAGGAGCGCAAAGACATTGGACTTCAGGGAGCATTTAAGGGTGTTTTTCCCATTCACGATCTAAATGAGACATGTTCGTTGGAATTTGTTCGGTATTTCTTTGAAGACGTAAAATACGATGAGGAGGAATGCCTCAAGAAGGGGATGACCTACGAGGCACCAATCAGAATAGTCGTTCAACTCCTGGTGTTTGATCTTGATGATGTCACTGGCAGGAAAAGCATCCGGGATATTAAGGAGCAGGAAATATACTTTGGCACCTTACCAATGATGACCGAGAGAGGGACCTTTATCATTAATGGTGTAGAGAGGGTAGTTGTGAGTCAGCTTCACAGGTCTCCGGGTGTCTTTTTTGACAATGATATGGGAAAGACACACCCCAGCGGTAAGCTTCTTTATTCTGCCAGAGTCATTCCTTTGCGTGGTTCATGGATTGACCTCGAATTTGATAGCAAGGATAACCTTTTCGTTAGAATTGACAGGAGGAGGAAGTTTCCGGCGACCACTCTTCTCAAGGCCTTTGGCTATTCCGAAGAAGAAATCTTGAGCCATTTTTATACCATAGAGAAAATCTTAGTCGATAAGGACTCTTTTAAGTGTGTCTTGGATCTGAACAGCCTTCAGGGAGAGAAGGTAACTGAAGATATAATTAACCCAAAAAGCGGGGAGATCCTAGCAAGAAAAGGTGAGAGATTCAGCAAGAAGTTATACAAAAAGCTCATTGATATCGGTCTTCAAGAAATACCGGTGAGTATAAATTATCTCGAGGGAAGGATTGCCGCGCATGATATAGTTGATCCTCACACGGGAGAAGTCTTAGCAAGAACCAATCAAGCTCTTGAACAGGAGAGTCTAAAACTAATGCAGGAGAGGGGTGTTGGAGAGATTGACTTATTGGTGTTAGATTCGCCGGAGGTGAATACGTCTATAAGAGATACTATGCTTCTAGACAAAGTTATTGCCACTGATGAAGCTGTTCTCGATATTTACCGAAAACTAAGGCCAACGAGCCCACCAACACAGGAGATGGCCGATGGGTATTTTAAGGGACTCTTTTTTAATCCTTCTACCTACGATCTTTCCCAGGTAGGTCGCTTGAAGATGAATTATAGGCTCAACCAGGATGTTCCCCTTGAGATATGCACATTAAGAAAAGAGGACATAATGGAGACAGTCAAGGAACTGGTAAGGTTGAGTGTTAAAGAGGGCGCCGTTGATGATATAGATCATCTGGGAAATCGGAGGGTCAGGTCAGTCGGAGAGTTATTGGAAGAAGGATATAGAGTTGGATTGATTAGGATGCAGAGGGCTATTAAAGAGAGAATGAGCCTGCAGGATGTTGATGCCTTGATGCCTCGCGATCTGATTAATTCTAAGCCTGTTTCTGCTGTGATCAACGAGTTTTTTGGATCAAGCCAGCTATCCCAATTTATGGACCAAACCAATCCATTGTCAGAGATAACTCACAAAAGGCGCCTGAGCGCACTTGGCCCAGGAGGATTAACAAGGGAGAGGGCCGGCTTTGAGGTCAGAGACGTACACCCAAGCCACTATGGCCGGATATGCCCAATTGAAACACCTGAAGGACCAAATATTGGTCTGATAGTTTCTCTCAGCACCTATTCTCGTATAAACGATTTTGGTTTTATAGAAACACCCTACAGGAAAGTTGAAGATGGTGTTGTTTCGAATAGCATAGAGTATTTAACAGCCATGGATGAGAGGGAATACGCAATCGCGCAGGCCAATGAGCGACTTGATGCCGATGGTCATTTTGTTGGGGATATTGTAGCTGCTAGAAAGGGGGGTGAGGCATGTCTAGTTCCTGCTCAGGAGGTTAAATATATGGATGTTTCTCCAAACCAATTGGTGAGTATTGCTGCATCATTGATCCCTTTTTTGGAGCATGATGACGCTAACCGGGCCCTCATGGGTTCCAATATGCAGAGGCAGGCCGTACCTCTTTTGCAGGCTAAGTCTCCCCTTATCGGAACTGGAATTGAGAGAATTGTGGCACAGCACTCAGGTTTGGCTGTCATAGCCAGGAGAGACGGGATTGTTGAAAGCGTCGATGCCTCTCGTATGGTCATTCGATCAGAGCGAGAAGAGGAGGGTGTTGAGATTTGTAAGTTATTGAAATTCAGGCGCTCGAATCAGAGTACCTGTTACAATCAGAGGCCGATCGTAAAAAAAGGTGATAGGGTTAAGAAGGGCCAGATTATTGTAGATGGCCCCGCTATGGAGAAAGGTGATCTTGCCTTAGGCAGGAATGTAATAGTAGCGTTTCTTTCCTGGGGTGGGTATAATTTCGAAGATGCAATTTTAGTAAGTGAAAGGTTGGTCCGGGAAGATGTGTTTACTTCCATACATATAGAAGAGTTTAGTGCCCTGGCAAGAGACACCAAACTCGGACAAGAAGAGATTACCCGAGACATACCCAATGTGGGAGAGGAGGCCCTCAAGAAACTTGATGAAAGCGGTATTATACGTTTAGGGGCCGAAGTAATGCCTGGTGATATTTTGGTTGGCAAAATTACGCCTAAGGGCGAGACTCAATTATCACCTGAAGAAAAGCTCCTGCGTGCTATCTTTGGTGAAAAAGCAGGCGATGTGAAGGATACTTCATTAAGGGTTCCACCTGGTGTAGAAGGCATAGTTATTGATGCCCAGGTATTTTCTCGTAGAGGTGTAGAAAAAGATGAAAGGACAAAGAGTATTCTGACTTCTGAGATAAGTCAGTTAACAAAGGATAAGGAAGATGAGATCGGGATTATGACCAGAAACGCTCAAGAGAAGTTGGCGGTCATCTTGGAAGGAAAGCGCCTTAAATCAGTTCTGAGGCATAGGGAGACAGGTGAGATTGTGTTAAAAAGGGGTCAGCTTATTGATCGTGAATGTCTGAGGGGGATTCCTATTGATTATTGGGAGGGAGCGAATATTGAGGCCGAAATGGAGGTAATTGAGAGGATGGAATCAATTATCTCAGCATATCGCCAGCAGGCTGATAAATTACATGAGCTTTTTCAGGAAAAGATAAACAGGTTAGATATGGGTGATGAACTGTCGCCTGGAGTAATTAAAATGGTAAAGGTATTTGTCGCTGTCAAGCGAAAACTATCTGTGGGTGACAAGATGGCGGGCCGCCACGGAAATAAAGGCGTTATTTCACTCATACTCCCTGTTGAGGATATGCCATATTTTGCTGACGGTACACCGGTAGATATAGTCTTGAATCCCCTCGGTGTTCCTTCCAGGATGAATGTAGGACAGATTCTGGAGGCCCATCTTGGTTGGGCCGCCCATGAACTTGGGCAGCGGATAGGAGAGCTGGTGGACAATGTGAGAGATGAAAGTTCATTAAGAAATGAGTTGAGAAAGATCTATCGTAAAGAATACGATCAGATGTTTGCTAGAGTCTCAGATGAAGAACTCAAGATAAGTGCTTCCTCTATGCGGGATGGTTTACATATGGCTACACCTGTTTTTGATGGGGCAAAAGAGGAGGAAATAATGGAGTGTCTAAAGAAGGCAGGTTTACCTCTTAGCGGCCAAACGACTTTGTATGATGGTAGAACAGGTGAGCCTTTTGATCAACCGGCAACTGTTGGTATAATGTATATGATGAAGCTCCACCACCTGGTAGATGACAAGATCCATGCTCGGTCCATTGGTCCATATTCTTTGGTTACTCAGCAGCCCCTCGGTGGTAGGGCCCAGTTCGGAGGTCAGCGTCTGGGTGAGATGGAGGTCTGGGCAATGGAGTCTTACGGAGCGGCATATTGCCTGCAGGAGTTTCTGACTGTCAAGTCGGATGATGTAGCAGGTCGAACACGGATGTATGAAAAGATTGTAAAGGGAAACAATCTTTTAGAAGCAGGACTGCCGGAGTCCTTCAATGTTTTGGTAAAGGAACTTCAGAGCCTCGGTTTGGAAGTAGAACTCAACGAGGATGGAGAGTCTGAGTTTCTCTTAGATTATGATAAACAGAGCTGAGCAAGGAAGAGACAGTTGAGCTATCTGAAAAGACAGCTAGACTTCAGCAAGAAATGCAAATTCTAAAATGCAAGACGCAAAATAATGAAAGTCATGAACATCCATATTTTGAAAATTGTGCCTTGCATTTTACATCTTACAATGATGTTTAGCAGTTCCTTCAAACTGCTAAACAGTTGAGAGAGGAGGGGGCCTTGGAAGATTTGTATGGTTTTTTTACGAAACCGAAAGATCCCTTAAGCTTTAAATCGGTACAGATCTCTATAGCTTCACCTGAAAAGATACGAGAGTGGTCTTATGGTGAGGTCAAGAAACCCGAGACTATTAATTACCGAACCTTTAAACCCGAAAGGGATGGATTGTTCTGTGCAAAGATCTTTGGTCCTATAAAGGATTATGAGTGCCTCTGCGGAAAATATAAAAGGATGAAGCATAGGGGTGTTGTCTGCGAGAAATGTGGTGTAGAGGTCACTCACTCTAAGGTGCGAAGACAGAGAATGGGTCATATTGAATTAGCTTCACCGGTGGCACACATCTGGTTCCTAAAATGTATTCCCTCCAAAATCGGTCTGCTCTTAGATATGACTCTTAAGACGTTGGAAAAGATATTTTACTTTGAGAATTACGTGGTCATAGACCCGAAAGATACACCTTTAACGAAGGGTGCCTTGTTGACAGAGGAGCAGTATTTGAAGGCCAGGGAGGATTACAGAGACGGATTTGAGGCCAGAATGGGAGCTGAAGCCGTTCAAGTGCTACTCAAAGAGATAGATCTAGATAAGCTCGCCTCCAAATTAAAGGGTGAGACACTGAGTACCAAATCAGATGCCAAAAGAAAAAAACTCTCAAAACGTCTCCGGATAATTGATGCCTTTAGAACCTCCAAGAATAGACCAGAGTGGATGATAATGGGCGTTATTCCTGTTTTACCACCAGATCTAAGGCCGTTGGTTCCTTTAGATGGAGGGAGATTTGCTACCTCAGATCTCAATGATCTTTACCGCAGGGTTATAAATAGGAACAACAGACTGAAACGCCTCTTAGAGTTGAATGCCCCTGATATCATAATTAGAAATGAAAAGAGGATGCTACAGGAGGCTGTAGATGTTCTGTTTGATAATGGCAGAAGAGGTAAGACCATTACTGGCGCAAATAAGAGGCCATTAAAATCCTTAAGTGACATGCTTAAGGGTAAGCAAGGTAGGTTTAGACAGAATTTACTCGGAAAGAGGGTGGATTATTCAGGACGATCAGTCATTGTAGTTGGTCCTGACTTAAGGCTGCACCAATGCGGGCTCCCAAAACAGATGGCATTAGAACTCTTCAAGCCATTCATATACAATAAGCTGGAAGAAAAAGGTCTGGCAACCACCCTCAAGAAAGCCAAGAAACTGGTCGAAAATGAGACACCAGAGGTATGGGATTCCCTGGATGAGGTAGTTAAGGAACACTGTGTTTTGCTTAATAGGGCCCCTACTCTTCACCGGCTCGGTATGCAGGCATTTGAACCCGTCCTTATTGAAGGTAGGGCCATTCAACTTCATCCATTAGTTTGTACTGCCTTTAATGCTGATTTTGATGGTGACCAGATGGCTGTTCATGTTCCTCTTTCTATTGAGGCTCAGATTGAAGCCAGGGTATTAATGCTGTCTACGAACAATATTCTTTCACCAGCCAATGGTGATCCTATAATTGTGCCAACCCAAGATATTGTACTGGGTATCTATTATATGACGAAAGAGAGGCCGTTTTGCAAAGGTGAGGATAGGATTTTTGCTAATACCGAAGAAGTTAGGATGGCTTACGACGCTAGCGAGTCAGACCTCCATGCTTCTATAAGGGTTAGGATTAACGGCCAGATTACCAGGACAACGACTGGAAGGGTAATCCTTTACGAGATTTTCCCCAAGGAGTTACCTTTTGAAATGGTAAATAGGGTAATAACCAAGAAGGAACTGGGAGATATTATTAATGAATGTTATCGGTCTTTGGGTACTAAGGCTACAGTTATTTTGGCGGATAGGCTCAAAGATATGGGATATAAATATGCTACCATTTCTGGTATTTCTATCTCAAGTAAAGACATGGTTACCCCGAGAAGAAAACATGAAATCATAGAGGAGGCCGAGGGTGAGGTAAAAAAGATTGAGGACCAATACAATGATGGTTTGATTACCGACGGTGAAAAATACAATAAGGTGGTTGATATCTGGACAAAGGCCACAGAGTCAATTTCCTCTGAAATGATGAATGAAATGGCTGTGGAGAAAGTGACGGGTCAGGATGGAAGGGAAAAGAAGGGTGATAGCTTTAATCCAATATATATGATGTCTGATTCTGGAGCACGAGGTAGCAAGGATCAGATGAGGCAGTTGGCAGGGATAAGGGGCTTGATGGCTAAACCCTCCGGAGAAATTATCGAGACACCTATTACTGCAAATTTCCGTGAGGGTCTGACAGTTTTGCAGTACTTTATCTCTACCCATGGTGCAAGAAAGGGATTGGCTGATACAGCCCTGAAAACGGCCAATTCAGGATATCTGACTCGCAGATTGATAGACGTGGCCCAGGACGCCTGTATTACAGAAGAAGATTGTGGAACCATGGATGGTATCTGGGTAGAGTCATTGACAGAGGCAGGTGAGGTGATTCAATCGGTGTCAGAGAGAATTCTGGGCAGAATCGCAGCTGAAGATATCTCTGATCCAATAACTGGAGAACTGCTGCTCAAGTACAATGAAGAAATAGATGAGGCGGCAGTCGAAAGAATAGAGAGATCTTGGATTGAAAAGCTAAAAATTAGATCGGTGCTAACCTGCAGGACAAAGCGAGGGGTTTGCAAGCAGTGTTATGGTCGGGACTTGGCCCACGGAAGAGATATTGACATAGGTGAGCCAATAGGTATCGTTGCTGCACAATCAATTGGCGAGCCAGGCACACAGCTAACTATGCGGACATTTCACATTGGAGGTACTGTAAGTAGGAAGGTAGAGCGGTCTACGATTCAGGCCAGGAATAGTGGAATCGTTACCTTTTATAATCTCAAGACAGTAATAAATGCCAAAGGGGACCATGTGGTAATGAACAGGAATGCTGATATTGGGGTAGTGGATGCAGGCGGAAGAGAATTGGAACGCTATCCTGTTATATACGGCGCCATCATCAAGGCTCACGATGGAAATGAGATAAATCCCGGTGAGCTCCTGGTAGAATGGGATCCCTTTACAATACCGATTTTGACAGAGGTTTCTGGTAGGTTAAAATTTGGTGATATCTATGAGGGCAAAACAATGCAGGAAAGGCTGGATCCTGTAACTGGTAAATCAAGTAAGGTTATTGTTGCATCCGGTGATCCAGACGTTAGACCAAGGATCTCTATCAAAGACTCAAAAGGCAAGACAATCCAGCTTTCTGGTGATTCAGCGGCGGCGGCCAGATATTTCCTTCCTACAGGTGCTATTATTATGGTTTCGCAAGGAGACGAGGTTCATGCCGGCGATGTTTTGGCCAAGATACCGAGAGAAACCACAAAGACCAAAGATATAACCGGAGGTTTGCCAAGGGTTGCGGAATTATTTGAGGTCAGGAAACCGAAAGACCATGCCCTTCTGAGCGAGATTGATGGAACAATATCATTCGGGAAATACTTGTCGGGCAAGAGGAGGGTGATTATTACCCCTGAAGTGGGTAAACCTGTTGACTATATTATACCCAGAGGTAAACATGTAAGCGTTTTTGATGGGGATTATGTTAGGGCTGGGGAGGCCCTCATGGAAGGCTCGGCTAATCCTCATGATATTCTAAGGATAAAAGGACCGAGGGAGCTATCCAAATACCTTGTCGATGAGGTTCAGAAGGTATATCGCCTCCAGGGGGTCAAGATAAACGACAAGCACATAGAAGTGATTGTTAGACAGATGTTGAGAAGGGTGGCAGTTAAGGAAGTTGGCGATTCAGATTTCATATTGGGAGAGGAGGTTGAGAGGTGGCGTTTTGAGGAGAAGAATCAAGAAGTTATTGCAAGTGGAGGTA
Source organism: Desulfobacterales bacterium (assembly GCA_013375385.1). Taxonomy (GTDB): domain Bacteria; phylum Desulfobacterota; class DSM-4660; order Desulfatiglandales; family B25-G16; genus JABXJZ01. The sequence continues at coordinate 1,722 of JABXJY010000045.1, read as the reverse complement.
AACCAGCTGTTGGGGAACCCCTATTGTTAGGGGTTACCAAGGCGTCAATTAACACAGATAGCTTTATATCAGCTGCCTCTTTTCAGGAAACCACAAAGGTCTTGGCGGATGCAGCCGTGGAGGGTAGGATAGACTATCTGAGAGGTCTCAAGGAGAATGTTATTATGGGCAGGCTTATACCCGCGGGTACAGGTCTGAGTAAGCACAGAGGGCTGGATATAGTAGAGATAGAGATGGAACAAGACTCCCTTGAGGAAGTCGAAGCAATTTGATAGAATAAAGATATTGGGCATGCATAGCAAGATATCTTTTTTGGAAGAGAAAAATGCCAACAATTAATCAGCTCATTAAAAAAGGGCGGCAGAGGGTAAAGAAGAAGATCAAGACGCCGGCCCTCAGAGGGTGTCCTCAAAAGAGGGGTGTATGTATCAGGGTGTACACATCTACTCCTAAGAAACCTAACTCAGCCCTACGTAAGGTGGCGAGGGTAAGGTTGACGAATGGGATAGAGGTCACCTCTTATATCCCAGGGATTGGGCATAATCTGCAGGAACATTCTGTTGTTCTGATCAGGGGCGGGAGAGTTAAGGATTTGCCAGGTATCAGGTATCACATAATTCGGGGTACCTTAGATAGCTCAGGCGTTGAAGATCGCCGGAGAGGTCGCTCCAAATATGGGGCTAAGAGGCCTAAAGGGATTTAGGTCATAATTTGAGCTTTTTGGAGATGCTGGAATGCCAAGAAAAGGAGAGGCCATAAAAAGGGAGACCTTGCCTGATCCAAAATATAAAAGCGAATTGATTGCTAGATTCACTAATAGAATTATGCAGAGGGGGAAGAAGAGCCTAGCTCAATCGATGCTCTACGAGGCCTTTGATATTATCCACCAGAAGACTAAGGAAGATCCTTTATCTCTTTTTCAGAAGGCTATCGAAAATGTTAAGCCTGTAGTCGAAGTAAGGTCGAGGAGGGTCGGCGGTTCCACCTATCAAGTTCCGACTGAAGTTAGATATGCACGGAGAACTACACTCAGTATTAGATGGATACTTACATACGCCAAACAGAGGGGCGAAAAGGGAATGGCAGCAAAACTTGCAGGTGAATTGATTGATGCCTCTAACGGGAGGGGCGGTGCTTTCAAGAAAAAAGAGGACACGCATAGGATGGCCGAGGCAAATAAGGCCTTTGCCCATTATCGTTGGTAATACAAATGTTGTTAGTCAATAATTATTTGTCATCTGTAAGTAACACTCATGGTCAGGAGATTCTGTTTTAACTGATGACAAATGACCAATAGAAGGACTTTTTTGAGGAGGTAACTACCATGGCCAAAGAAAAATTTAAGAGGACAAAGCCACATGTAAATGTCGGCACCATCGGTCACATAGATCATGGGAAGACGACGTTAACAGCGGCAATCACCCTCTGCTTGTCAAAGGTTGGTATGGCTCAATATGTATCCTTTGATGAGATAGACAAGGCACCGGAGGAAAAAGAGAGGGGAATAACGATAGCCACTGCCCATGTAGAGTATGAGACACAAAAGAGGCACTATGCCCATGTAGACTGCCCGGGGCATGCAGATTATATCAAGAATATGATTACCGGTGCAGCACAGATGGATGGTGCTGTCTTGGTGGTTGGTGCAGATGATGGTCCCATGCCCCAGACCAGAGAGCATATATTGTTAGCCAGGCAGGTCGGGGTTCCGAGTATTGTTGT
>JABXJY010000273.1 GCA_013375385.1 Desulfobacterales bacterium | reverse complement strand
GCGGAACTGGCGAAGGCTAGCGTAAACAGGCTAACGACAATGCATACCACAACCGAATAATTGATACTTCTTCTTTTCATGGCTTCCTCCTTTCAATACTTTGGTAGTTGTAAGGAACTGCGACGTCTGCAATCTTGAGCTTCCCAAGCATCACCTCCCTTCATTACGAATATCTCGGCTGAGGGCCCAACAAATTCAGATGACCTTTTCTTTCTGAAGGTTTTCAAGAGTGGCATCATCTAACCCCAGTAAGCTTCCATACACCCCTTGATTGTCTTGTCCCTGCATGGGCGCCGGACAATCACATTCGTCAGGGCTTTCTGACAGCCTGATGGGGAACCCGGGCCAGACGGAACACGCTTATTGAGAAGTTGCTCTACAGCTTTTTTCTTGGCTTTCTGTTTGGCCCATTGCGGTATGATCCCGTCTATTTCATCGACTCTTTGTTCCCTCTTCGTCCGATTGTCGAAACGCTGCTCCTCGATGAGGCCCTCTCGCCCTATAGCTTTCAACAGATTATGGGATTGATCACCGCTGATCGGTCCCAGAGTGAAATAGCCGTCTCTTGCCTCGTATGGCTTCTAATATACCCAATTTTTTGAAATGTCAAATCTTTAGTCAAGAGTCAACTCTTCACTTTCATTAGCTCCTTAACCCTCGCCCTGCCTGCCTTGACATCCTTACCCACTCGTGGTACCTTCCTCATGAGCGGCTCCTCCCCAAAGCCGGTTCAATGATTGAAAATTACAGCAATTTTAGGAGCCGCTATTCTGAATTTCAGCTAATCTTAGGGCACCTTTGTGAAACTGCGACTAAAAAAGGAGATGAGCCAATGGATAAGGTGATCATTACTGCGGCCATAACTGGAAGCAGGATTACCCGAGAGCAAACACCGTATATTCCCTATACTCCTGAGGAAATTGCCCAGTCTGCAATAGGGTGTTGGAATGCTGGTGCGGCCATTGTTCATGTTCATGTAAGGGATCTGAAAACCGGGCTGGGAACTCAGGACTTGGAACTCTTTCGACAGGTTGTAGAGCCTTTAAGAGAGAAAACCGATCTTCTCTTATGCCTGACCACATCTGGTATTGCTGGGCGAAACCTGCCTGTCAAAGATCGATTGGTGTCTTTGGAGCTAAAGCCAGAGCTGGCCTCCTTTGATGCTGGATCGATCAATTTGGGAGGGGGGGTCTTCAGCAATCCGCCGGAGTTTCTTGATGAAGCGGCGAGAGCGATGAAGGAAAAGGGGGTCAAGCCTGAGATCGAGATATTTGACTCGGGTATGATTGTCACCGCCCTTCGAATGCGAGACGAGGGAAAGCTGGATGAACCGCTACACTTCCAGTTCGTTCTGGGGACACTCTGGGGGGCACCTGCAACGCCCAAGTCTTTGCTTTATTTATGTGAACTTATCCCAGAGAGTGCAACCTGGTCCGTCATCGGAATTGGCATAGGTCACTTGCCTATGTCCATGATGGGCCTGATCATGGGAGGACACATCAGAGTCGGGATGGAGGATAACATCTACTGCACACGGGGGGAGCTTGCCAAAACCAACGCCCAGTTTGTGGAACGTATCGTTCGCATCGCCCGAGAGTATGGCCGAGAAGTGGCCACCCCAGATGAGGCGAGGGCACTTCTCGGATTACGGAAGGACTAAACAGGATCACATGCCGTTATCCGCGATGGAAGTATAGAGGAAGCGTGATGGACGGAACACTGAGAGTTGTCCACTACCTGAATCAATTTTTTGGCCAAATCGGAGGGGAGGATAAGGCCGGTACCGAACCGTTGAAAAGAGATGGCCCTGTTGGCCCCGGGCTCCTCTTCCAGGGGATTCTTGGCCATGAGGCCGAAATTGTAGGAACGGTCATCTGCGGTGACAACTATTTCAATGAGCACCTCGAGGCTGCCAAGGAGGCAGTGCTTGCACTGATTGAGGGTTACGGGCCGGATTTTGTGTTAGCCGGGCCGGCGTTCAATGCTGGGAGGTATGGAATCGCGTGTGGGGCCATATGCGCCGCGGTGGCCGAATGCCTGGGGATTCCCGCTGTGACGGGCATGTTTCCAGAAAACCCCGGCGTTGAGCTATATAAGAAGTCTGTTTATATCGTTAAAACCAAAGCCTCGAGCATAGGGATGAAGGATGCGGCTCAGAATATGGTCGCCTTGGCGATGAAGGTGGCACGGGGGGAGACCCTTGGGACTCCCGATGAAGAGGGCTGTATTGCGAGGGGCATTCGTAGGAACTGCTTTACTACTGAAACAGGGGCTGTTAGGGCCGTGGAGATGCTTGTGCGGAAGGTAAAGGGGGATTCCTTTTCAACCGAGTATCCCATGCCGGTTTTCGATCGGGTGGAGCCTGTAGTTCCTTTAGAGAACCTCAGTGAGGCAACCGTGGCCCTCGTTACCAGTGGGGGAATCGTTCCCAAGGGAAATCCGGATCACATGGAATCCTCCGGTGCATCGAAATATGGAAAGTACGATATCCGTGGGGTCGGGCAGCTGAGTCCGGAATCATATGAGGCAGTCCATGGCGGATATGATCCCGCCTATGCCAATGAGGATCCTCATCGGGTACTGCCCCTGGATGTAATCAGGGACCTGGAGCGAGAAGGGGTGATTGGGGAGCTCTACCCACACTTTTATGCCACGGCAGGGAATGGGACCTCGGTGGCCAATGCCAGGCACTTTGCCCAGGAGATTGCAGAGGATCTCGTGAGGGATGGTGTCAGGGCCGTCATCATCAGCTCAACCTGAGGGTCCTGTACTCGTTGCGGGGCAACGATGGCAAAGGAGATAGAGAGGGCGGGCGTTCTGACGGTACATATCTGTACCATTGTCCCCATCTCCAAAACCGTTGGGGCGAACAGGATCGTCCCGGCGGTAGCCATTCCCCATCCCTTGGGCGATCCAACAAAGTCCAGGGAAGAGGAGAAGGTGTTGCGGCGGAAGTTGGTGGAAAGGGCCCTCGGTGCGATGAAGACAAAGGTGGATGGCCAGAGGATCTTTTGAAGCGGGCTAAAATCAACAGAATCTACAGGTGAGCTCGCCGTATCCTAATAGATTGGTTGCACCATTGATACGTGCGACAGGCATGGTCAGCCTTCCCTTCAGGTCTTCAGTTGCTCCTGGCGAAGGCCCCCGGCCGATCAGCCTTTCCGCAGGGTCGAGCTCAATGGTTTCATCGTTATTGCCGGTGGTCACAAAGGCATTGGCTTCAGG
>JABXJY010000272.1 GCA_013375385.1 Desulfobacterales bacterium | reverse complement strand
AGGAGGAGATTGTTGGTCTCAACATCCCAACGGGTATTCCCCTGGTATACGAACTGGATAACAATCTCAAGGCAATCACCCATTACTACCTGGGAGACCCTGAGGCTGCAAAAAGGGCTGCTGAGGCCGTGGCAAACCAGGCCAAACAATAGTCCCCTTAAGACATAAGTCCTTCAAAGGCGCTCACCCCGGCTATTATCATAGATGGCTGTATATCCGAGGATTCTCTTTGCCCTTGTATCCCTGCCAAATCTGAGGATGACGCAAAGAGTTCATGTGAAACATATCCCCTCTTGAGATCCAGTCCTTCTTAAAGGTTTGAAAATATCTCCTTAAAATGATAGGAGAGGTAGGAAAACTTTTTTCGGTGGTGGGTGGATCTGTCCCGAACAAGGTGAAGGAGATGAAGAAGAGCTCTATGAACCGCACAGTACAAGGAGGAGCCAATGGGGGAAAGAGTGCCAGAGCCTGAATTGGATGAGCTCTGTATTAATACCATAAGGATGCTTTGTGTAGATGCTGTAGAAAAGGCACAATCGGGCCATCCAGGCATGCCCATGGGCGCAGCAGCCGTAGCCTATGTGCTGTGGACCCGGTTTCTGAGGCACAACCCTTCGGATCCCCAGTGGCCAGACAGGGACAGGTTTATTCTCTCTGCCGGGCACGGCTCGATGCTTCTCTACGCCCTTCTTTACCTTACAGGTTACAATCTCTCTTTAGAGGAAATAAAGAATTTTCGACAATGGGAAGGCCTGACCCCGGGTCATCCGGAATATGGCCGAACCTCCGGAGTTGAGACAACAACAGGGCCTCTCGGTCAGGGGTTTGCAACGGGTGTTGGTATGGCCATTGCTGCCGAATATCTCGCCCATTACTTCAACAGGCCCGGTTTCAACCTGTTTACCTATAGGATATACGCAGTAGTCAGTGATGGCGACCTTATGGAAGGATTATCGTATGAGGCCGCCTCTCTAGCCGGACATCTAAATCTGGGAAGAATCATCTATCTGTATCTTGACAACAAGATCTCCATTGAGGGATCTACGGAATTGACCTTTACAGAGGACGTTCGATTAAGGTTTGAGGCCCAAAGCTGGCATGTTCAAGAGGTAGATGGCTATCAGCTGGAAGATATTGCCAGGGCTCTTGAGGAGGCCAAAGAGGAGAAAGACAAACCTTCACTGATTATCGCAAGAACCCATATAGCATATGGATCCCCAAATAAACAGGATACCGCTGATGCCCATGGTGCGCCATTAGGAAAAGAGGAGGTGAGGTTAGTAAAGGAGTGCTTTGGCTGGCCGGAGAATAAGGAATTCTATGTACCTGAGGCGGTCCTCAGGGAATTTCGGGCATCAAGAGAAAAGGGCGAAAGACTGGAGGCTGAATGGAACTCGGTTTTTCAAAGATATTTACGGGAGTATCCTGAAATGGCCGAATCCTGGGAGCGGATGATGAGATGCTCCTTCTCCGATGTGTGGGAGGATGCTGTGCCTGAGTTTCTGCCGGAAGACGGCCCTGTAGCCACGCGCCAGGCCTCGGGCACGCTCTTATCATCTATCGCACCCAGGATCTTCACCTTGATAGGTGGATCAGCCGATCTTGGACCATCCGTCAAGACCTATATTCCTTCATCAGGAGAGTTTCATGAGGATAGGGGGGGCAGAAATATCCGTTTTGGTGTCAGGGAACATGTTATGGGTGCGATATGTAATGGCCTGGCCCTGGGTAAACTGATCCCCTATGGAGGAACATTCCTTGTCTTTTCCGATTACATGCGGCCTGCCATACGCCTGGCAGCTATGATGGGTCTGCATGTGATCTATATATTCAGCCATGACTCCATTGGGGTAGGGGAGGATGGCCCCACCCACCAGCCAATCGAGCAACTCGCGGCCTTGAGGGCTATCCCAAATCTCACGGTTATCAGGCCCGCCGATGCAAACGAGACAGTCCATGCATGGAAAATGGCCCTCGAGAATACCGCCGGGCCGATAGCGCTTATCCTGAGCAGGCAGGGCCTTCCCGTTATCGACAGGAAGAGATATGCTGATGCGAGCGGGCTTACGAGGGGTGGATATATTCTGGCAGATGCAGGGCAGGGGGATCCCGAAATAATACTCATAGGAACCGGCTCAGAGCTGCATCTGGCAATCGGTGCCCATGAGCAGTTAGATATGGAAGGGATCAGGTCAAGGGTTGTGAGTCTACCGAGCTGGGAGATCTTCAAAAGGCAGGGTAAAGAATACAGAGATCATGTTCTTCCGCCCCATATTAAGGCAAGATTGGCAATCGAGGCAGGTTCGCCCCTGGGGTGGAGGAGTTTTGTCGGCCTTGAAGGGGAGATACTATCCATGGAATCCTTTGGACGTTCAGCGCCCGGAAAGGTTCTTTTCGAGAAGTTTGGCTTCACTGTTGAAAATCTTCTGATGAAGGCCACGGGGTTGTTGGGGAGGTAAGATGTGCGGAGTGCTGCGGACCTGAAGGGGATATTACACAGGATAGACGGCAGGGGATACAAGGCGTACAGGGACATACAAGGGCAATACGATTGCGGTACGTACATCCTGTTCGTAGACCATGTCCAGGGGGATCCCTTTGCCTCACCCAGCAAAGTGCGGGTGCAGGTTCCCCAGAGGGTAGCCGAATTCCCGAGGGACACCTTTCGCAGCAAGAGCCGGGAGGTGGCCCTGCGGGACTTCCTCACCAGAAGGTTCCTCGAGGCTTCAAGAAGATTCTGTAAGGGCACTCGGGGAATCGGGACAAGCGGAACAATAGTGATAGATCGACCGAGACAGGAGATCCTGGAACGAACCTCAGCCTTCGTCACGGAGGAGTATGTAGAGGCCAGATTCGTGATGGGACTTCCGGCATTTGGCAGAAGAATTGCCGCAAGACATGCTGAGGATATGTTCTTCGAGGAGCTTCCACGAATCGTACAGGCCTCTCTTATCAAGGAGAACCTCTCCGAGAAGATACTCCGCAAACATATACAGACAGCTGAGGACGCTGACTTCTTGAGGGATCGGTTGAATCACCTGGGCCTGGTGGCTCTGGTGGCCGATGGGGCAATCCTCCCCCGGGCCAGCGGTGTTGATCCACGCCCCCTCACCGAGGGCCGGGTTGTACCCTTTGAGTCCCCGGAATCCCTCAGGATGGAGGTGGAGTTGCCGAACCGGGGTACCATCACCGGGATGGGGATACCCAAAGGTATCACCCTCATCGTTGGTGGTGGATACCACGGCAAGTCCACGCTCCT
>JABXJY010000271.1 GCA_013375385.1 Desulfobacterales bacterium | reverse complement strand
AAATATCTATAAGTCATGTACCTCTTGTGTGAGCCAGTTGACCTTCAGATCGCCCCGCAGACCATCAAGGCACCCAAGTTCCTTCCACCCCTGCGAATCAGTTGTAGTTTCCCTGTATTGGTTCGCCAGGTCAAGGGAAAAAATATCCTTCACAAAGAGAAAGATCACCTTCTTCTATCCTATGGCAGCGGATCGAAAGAAAAGAATTTCTTGTTCTGTTATTTTATGCTGTTATTTTATGCTTGACACTTTTGTTTTATCATGTAATTAAACTCGAACTTGTACAAGTATAACTATTAAAGGTTCGCTATCATGTATGCCGGAGAGGTTTTAAAACGAGTTCATGGTCTCACCAACGACAAACTCACTTATTTTGTACGTGCCGGCTATGTCAGAGCTAGAAGAATCAAGAGAAAAAGCCTCTACTTCAACGACTTTTCTGAGAAAGACGTTGAGGTGATTAGGCGTGCGTGGGAACTCATTTCCAAGCATGATGTGAGGACGAGGGCAGCCTTTGAAAGGGTAAGAAAACAAGCTGAAGACCCACAGCTCAAACTTAATTTGAGGACACCACCTAATAGTCCGGATTAAAACTCATATAAAGAGCACACGCGGGGAAACGAGGAGAAAAGGCATTGTCCATAGAGATAGAAAAATCTGTATTAGAAAAGGCCTGCAGGGAAATGATTGAAACCATCCTTTTCTGTCTTCCCAATGCCTTCAAGGGCACCATCTATCGAATTGGAAAACCACCGGAGCTGGTTGCAGAAAGAATCACCTCAGGAATAATTGACGATGGAAGAGAAAAGATCTCATGGGGTCTTCCGGCGAAATCCGGCTACAATACTCCGGGCAAACCATGGGTTGACTACAGAGATAAGCCGGGTCGTCCCCTTGAGGCCATGTCCTGGTGCGTTGAGAAACAGAAAAGCTGGACTTCCGAAGATCCACGAGATGATCCTCGAAATCTCAGATTTCAGGTTGAAGGAATAGCGGAAGATTTCCACCATATGGAACCGGTGCTTGTCCGCAAATCGGATCTTAACTCAGATACGCACCCCTCCTTTCAATATCCCAGGGATTATAAGGGAAATATCATATGGAAAGACAGTGAGCACGTTGTTGTTGCTGTTATCAAGATGCACTTCCATCCATTTACGATAAAGATCGGCAGTCATGAGACCAGAGTTATCAAGAAGCTTTCACGTTCTCTCGGGACCGAATTGCTGTCTTACAAATTACGCCAGGACTCCATGAGGGCTATGCAACAGTTGGCAAAGGACAGGTTAAACGCCTGCAATATGCTTGCAGACTCACTCCGGAATGCCATAACAAAATCAGGGTTGATTTTTTCTCTTGTTAAACAGGAGATAGGACACCTCAGGGGTCAGTGGGAACAGGTATTGCTTGAAGACCGGAAAGAAGCGAATATGAAGGTGGAAGCCGTAAGAGACCTGAATGACATGGTGACAGCCATGGGTGATGGATATGAAGCCCTCAGGGAAGATTTGGTTGCCGTCCAGAATAGATTCCTGGGACTTTCTCTTCCACCTGAAAAGGCGGAGAAATGGGTGGTTATGCAGATAGAGGAGAGATGGAAAGAGCTTCTCAACAAATATCCACAGGATGATCATAAGAGGAGTATGATCTGGCAGACCATTGATAGGTTAAAGAAGTCTCTCTATTTTGGTCAGGATCCTGATAGCATCGCCAATTATGACAAAATCCCGGAGGAGCTTAAACGGGAGTGGGTGAATCTCATTTACAGAAATACTGATCATTTCAATCCCTCAGCCCTTGAGAGGTTAATCGAGATACTGGGTAATCCCGTCCTTACCATCCCATCTCGGGAAAAATCCAGGAAAACCTTGACACGACTCAGGGCCCTTGCAGAGACTATGAGCCAGCTTGAACGGAATACAAATTTCCTCTTGCGTCAAGTCCTCAATGGAGATGACAATGGAGTGGTTTCCAAGATCTTGAGCAATATCACTACGAATTCCCGACAGAAGGGAATCTTTTAAGGACCAGTCCCCGCCGGTAAGAAATCAATCAGAGGCCATGCCTCAACCATCTTTCTCAAGCCCAGACCGTCTATTTCTTTTCTTCGATCCCAGCGACCTTTAAAAATCGGTCTGTAATGGCCTCTTCAGCCAGCTTCAACAAAGACTCCTTGTCCTTGGCACCGCCAAAGAGCCCTAAGTTAATTTTTGCCGCAGCTGCAGTGGCGTGGCCTCCTGCCTCACCTATCTCTCCGAAGGCTTGCCCCATCACATCCCCAAGGTTAATTCTTATGTCCTTGTTCCTGGCTGAAATGTGCACCACGTCTTTACTCAGGCCGTAGACCAGCACTGTGGACACCCCTTCAAGTCTCAAGAGATGGTCTGCCGCTTGAGGCAGGGTGTCTCTGTCCCTGATGAAACCCACATTGGCCAAAAGGAGGCTTCCAATAATCCTCCTTTTCTTTATGGCCTCACCCAAGACATCAATGGTCTCCGAAGACATAAGGGGTGTTTGAATCTTATTCAAAAGGTCCTGGGAGGCCTTGGGATACAGCAAAGCCACCGCTTGGAGGTCCTTGGGTGTAGTCCCCCTGGTGAAATCGGCGGTATCGGTCTTTATACCGTAAAGAAGCAAGGTGGCCAACTCTTCAGAGATCTCAAACCCCAGCTCTGTCAGGTATTCTGTTAAAATAGTAGAGGTTGCGCCTATTTCAGGCCTTATATCAATATATTCGGCCGAGACCTTCGCGGGATCATAGGGGTGATGGTCTATAATGATATTGGGCCTGATTTCCCTTGGCAGGCAGTTGTTTTCCCCTGGGATGGAGGCCTCAACGAGGGCTATCCTAGAGTAGCCCCCTATATCCTTGATCTTGGCAATGGGTATGAGCTCTATTCTGAGGAGGTTAATCAGGGCCTTGTTTTCTTCGTGGCCTATCTCTCCGCCGTAGATAATATCGGCACTCTTGCCCATCTTTTCGGCAATCCTTTTAAGGGTTACGGCACTGGCGATGGCGTCTGGGTCAGGGTTGTTCTGGGTTACAATGGCTATGCCCCCGGTGGCCTCAGCTATTACTGGGTTGAGCATTTTAAGATTCTTTTTGAGCTCTAACTCTTCAAGGCTTCTTATGGCCTTTTCGGCTACTGCTGAAGTGGGATAGATAATCTCATCTATCTCCAGCCCCTTGAAATCCTCGCTGGTGTCCTGTTTGTCTGCCCTCAAAACAACAGGAACCTCCCTGCTGAGTTCCCTTATTGCCTTGGCAACTTTAATATTT
>JABXJY010000044.1 GCA_013375385.1 Desulfobacterales bacterium | reverse complement strand
AATGAGAAATTCTTTGTAAAATCATTTTCTTCATGATAAAAATATTACTGGTAAATGAAAATTTCACCTTTATTTTGAACAAAGAGGAGCGAGGTTGAATTGAGGTTAAGAAACCACAATGTCTCTTTTATTACCAACCTGGTAATCATTATTTCCCTTATGTTCTGTAGCGCCGCCTCCCCCAACAAGCCAAAACGTGTGCTTATCCTTCCTCTAAATATCCATGCAGAAAAAGATCTCTCCTTCCTCAAGAGCGGTATTGAGGCTATGTTGTCAAACCGGCTTACCCTGGAAGGCGAGGTTGTTCCATTGAGGAGGGAAGAAATACACCAGGCAATTAAAGATATCCCCGAGCCGATAAACGAACAAACGGCCATTTCGCTGGGCGCCAAATATCAGGCAGATTATGTCATAGTCGGAAGCCTGACAGTTTTTGGCGACAGTATCAGCACAGATACCAGGCTCATTGATGTTCATCAAAAGAAGCCGATCGTCATTTTCAATCGATGTGGAAAGAGCCACAACGATGTGATTTTTCATATCAATCTTTTTGCCAGCCAGATCAATGAAAGGGTTTTCGGCCGTAAAACCTCTCCATACCAGCCGCCTCAACAAGAAGAAACTGTAGCCGAAAGCCGCACACATCCGGATGCGATCGTGACCCGGGAAAACAGAATGGGCTATGATTCCTCCGGTGTACCTCCAGCACGAGGAGAAACATCCTTCTCTATCTGGAAAAGCAGCATATTCAAGACACGGATAAAAGGCATGGCTGTCGGCGATGTGGATGGTGACGGCAGGAATGAAACTGTCTTTATCAGCGGTAACAAGGTATTTGTATACCGATATTCCGATGGGAGATTTGAAAAAATCGAAGAAATAAGAGGCAAACGTTATGACACTTTTATAGGTGTGGATGTGGCAGACATAAACAAGAACGGAAAATCGGAAATATTTATCACCAATCTTATCCAGAACGGCGCTAGACTTAAATCCTTTGTGCTGGAATGGAGGGGATCAAATTTCCAAAAGATTTCCGGTGACCCGAACTGGTACTACAGGGTTTTAAATGTGCCGGGGCGCGGCCATGTCCTGCTGGGACAAAAGCGGGGGATAAAAGACATCTTTATGCCAGGTGTCTATGAGTTGAAATGGAGCAATGGCAGGTATAAGCCTTCAGAACGCCAGAATCTGCCAAAACCTATGAACATTTATGGCTTTACCTACGGAGATGTTTTGAACAACGGCCAGGAAATGATCGTAGCCTTCACCCACAATGACCATGTTCGCATACTGGAAAAAAATGGAAATGAACAATGGGAAAGTAGCGAGCCTTATGGAGGCGGGGCCACCTACCTTGAGTTCCCATCTGAACCTCGGTCTTCCATGGGTAATGCAAACGAAATGGACCGTCTCTATTTACCACAACGTATACATATAGCTGATCTGGATAAAGACGGGAAGAACGAGGTCATAGTAGTCAAAAATCAAGATGCTGCCCGTCGGCTTCTCTCACGATTAAGAATATTTAAGAGCGGACATATCGAATGCCTCACCTGGGATACCTTAGGGCTTACCCTGAAATGGAAGACGCAGGAGGTTTCTCGATACATAAGCGATTACGTAATTGCTGATCTAAACAACGACGGACAGGATGAGCTTGCATTTGCCGCCGTTGCCCAAACCGATACGGTCCTTGGAAACGCAAAAAGTTTTATCGTCTCATGGGCAATCGATCTTCTTGCCCCCTAAAATCCTCCTTGAATTTCTTAACTGAATTCTGTAAGAAGTTGACTATATTTATCTGTTGTGATAAACGTCCTGAATTCTCCAGTGCTCATCAACGGATTCGGTGAAAACCACCTCATTCATTATGTTAGAGACAGCTGGAGAAAGACAGATGATGAGTGTAAGCACTTGGGTGAAAAAAAGGAGATCGACCGCGGACCAAGCGTTTCCCATAAAGCCATCTTCAGTGGATCCGATCCGGTGGCTATTCATTGTTGCAATAATTATAGCTGTGTTTGTCCCCCACCTCTACGAGGAACAGAAGCACATCGAGCCGGTGGCTGGAGAATGCATGCTCTCTGCACAGCTGACCACTTCTGTGAACGCTGAACCCAGAAAGATTGCAGGAATGCAGCCCAAAGCCGATCCCAGCTTGGGAAAGATGTTGGATGAATCGAATGGGGCCAACATCACCCCATCCTTGCGACAGGAGTATCCCGCTGAAAGCCCGGGAAGAAAATCCTTATCTGTTCATGGCAAGAAAAAGGAAGCTTTGCTGCACCCTATTATCATTCGGGCTGCGAATCGCTATCGGGTTGATCCAGCCCTGGTAAAGGCTATCATCATGGTAGAGTCCAGTTACAACCCCAAAGCGATTTCCAGAAGAGGTGCAAGGGGACTTATGCAGTTGATGCCCACGACAGCCGAGGCCCTAGGTGTAGGAGATAGCTTCAATCCCGAGCAGAATATCAACGCCGGTGTAAGACACTTCAGAAGTCTCCTGAATCAATTTGAGGGGGATGTCAAACTGGCCCTTGCAGCCTACAATGCTGGGAGCAGGAAAGTCAGGAAATATGAGGGAGTCCCACCCCTTAAGGCCACACGCTACTATATAAATAAGGTTCTTGAGTATCATCAATACTACAAGGAAATGATGGCATCGTAAAGGAGCAGGGTCTCACCAAGGCCATAGGAGCATTGACAGGGCTTGATGAATGGATGACAGTGGTCACATACAAGAAAAGCGTCTGCCTTGAATGCTAATTATGTTGTAGTCTTTCTATGGCCTTCCTATGAGGTTGTTGGGGATAAGCGACTCAACATATGTCCCAACTGCGATGCAAGGCTTATCTGATCTTGCCTTCTTATATTCAGTGCCTCCATCTTTTCGGAATGGCTTAGCCCACCTACCTTGACAGGACGCCCCGCTTCATCATCCCCATGATGTATAACAGTCAAGAGATGATCCATAGATCTCAGATGGAGATTTGACCTCAGTCTCTAGAATCTGATAAGGTTATGAGGAAAGCATGCTTTAAAAAAATTAGCTGATACCGACTCTAAAGAAGATGTCAGACACCCCCAGCATGAAACTGATGTTTGCCGATCTTTTAATAGGTATTCATTCAAAACAATACTCAGGAGGTTGTAATGGCTATCATTACAATATCAAGGGGTTCTTATAGTTGGGGCAAAACGGTGGCAGAAAAGGTCGCTGAGAATTTAAATTATGAGTGCATATCTCGAGAAATTCTTCTTGAAGCCTCAGAACATTTCAACATACCGGAATTTAGACTGATACGGGCTCTTCATGACTCCCCATCGATTTTCGACCGGTTTACGCACGGAAAAGAAAGATTCGTTGCTTACATCCGAGAAGCTCTATTGAAACATGTCCAGAGAGATAATATCGTCTATCACGGATTGGCAGGTCACTTTCTTCTCCGGGGAATTCCACACGTTTTAAAAGTACGAATAACCGCAGATCTAGAAGACCGAATTAAGAGAGAGTCAGAAGAGGAAAAGATCTCCCCGGAGGAAGCACGCCATATGCTAGCAAAAGACGATGACGAGCGCCGCAAGTGGAGTCTCTACCTATACAATACCGACACCTGGGATTCGAGGCTTTACGACCTGGTAGTACAGATCGGGCAAATAACCGTTGATGATGCAGTTAGCATTATCCTTCATACTGTTGAATTGCCCTGTTTTACGACAACACCTGAGGCCCAAAGCATTCTCGATGATTACCTACTGTCCGCCCGGGTACAGGCAGTCCTCCCTGCCGCAGATGTTTCCGCCAAGGCAGGGGTCGTGACTGTCATTATAAATGCGCCCTTGATTCATGAGGAAAGAATAGTAGCAGAGACAAAAAATAAGGTGGAAAATATTGAAGGCATAAAGGATATCAGAGTACATATTGTGCCTACCCTCGATACGGGTTAAATGGGCTTGAGTGTTATACCGATGTTTGACTTCGGTCTCTTGCCTGTCTTCCGTGACACAGGCCTCTCCGAAGGGTAATTAGACATCCACCTTTAGCCTTGATCCTCATGGCAGGTGCTTAGAAAAACAAATACGAGCAACTACTGACAACGGACTACTCACATTAACCAGGCCTATTCATCTGGAAATTTAAGGTAACGCAAAAGAATAAACCCACCCATGATCATTCCACCTACCATGGAAACCCCTAAATCAAAGGAGCCTGCTTCCCCAAGGACCCCGATGCCAACCGGTATGGCTCCCCCTCCCAGGAGAAAGGCAGCAGGGATCGTAAAGGATACTGAAATGTTCCGTACACCTGGTGCCCCGATCCGGGAAAGGGCTGCAAACCCTGGTGAGAAGAAGCAAACCGCTATCATGGGCTGTAGAAATACAATGAGTACAATCCAAGACCCCGGGACAACACCGAGGAGCAGTGTTATCAAACCCGTTGCCAGCAAGACACCCCGAAGGGCACCCTTTGGGCCCAGCCTATCCGTAGCAATCCCTGCCAGAAATAGCATCCCTAGACTAGAGATCCGGGAGATGGCCACCAGGTAGTTGGCCCAACTCCGCACTATCCCTCGCTCTGTCACCAGATAGAGAGGCAACATGGTGTAAATCCCCAGGCTACCCCCAATACCCAGAGTAAAGAGCGCTACCATTATCCAGAAGGAGGGTTCAGCAAGAAGGATCCTGAGGGTGGCCGGTCTTGGAGACTCACCAGGGAATTCCCCACCTTTGCCAAAACGGGCGAATGCCAGGCCAACGGATACAGATGTTATTCCAAGCAGTGCCAGGATATATCTCCACGAGAACCATCTCAAAAGGGCCTCAGACAGAAGAGGAGCCACTACAAAGCTAAGATTGGGGGCCAGCTCGTGAATAGCGATTGCCTTGCCCCAATCCCGGGGACTCACCAGGGAAGTGAGGGTGCTGATACCCGAAGGAAGGTAGAGACCGGCTGCCATGCCCAAGAGAATCAATCCGATCCTGATTCCCCACATCGTATGGCCGAGGGAGACGGCACCAAGTGCTGCACCGAGGGCCATGGATGAAAAGATGATTGTCTTTCTATGGGTAAGCCGGGATGACAAGAACCCTGATCCCATAAGCGTTGCAAAATACCCCAGGGAAATCAGCAAAAAGAGGGATCCAGCCTCGCCGTGACCAATCCCCAGATCCTTCTCTATGGTTGACATCAAAGGGGCCAATATGATTCGGGAAATAAAGTTCAGAAAGAATATCCCCGTCAATAAGAGCAGAGAGCCTGCCTGGGAACTCAGTGGTGCTGCACTCTCATTCATGATTTTGCCAGAACCATCCCTCATCAGGGCTTATTAACCGCCTTTCTCAGGTGAAATGTAATTCCGTGTTTAGTACATTAAGAAAAAATAGACAAGGGTAAACTCCCACTCCCGCCGCCAAGTATGAAATTGTTTCCCGTCACAGGCGGGATATTCGAATCTCGGCCCGGGACTTGTTCGGAAGACCCTGTCGTGGCTGTAATAGATCAGAACAGCATATGGAACTATGGCTCTGTAGAGCAGGTCTGGGCCAGGGATTTAGGTGTCTTGAGAGTCCTTTTATTTAATCAAGTCAGAATTTACTTTGACGTTACCGTGAATTTGAAGGTATGAAGGTAGATAGATTGAATGGTTTGATGTAAAAGGAAAAGGGGATTTCACATGAAAGGTGATATAAGGTGGGTAAAAACACACTGTGCACGAATGGACCATGGCGGTTGTGCCCTGCTTGCAGGCCTTAGAGGCAACAAGATTGTTGGTATTAAAGGGGATCCCGATGGTTTTCTGAACAAGGGTTACGCATGCATCAAAGGATTGGCATCACCTGACAGACTCACCCATCCTGACAGGCTCAGATACCCTTTAAAAAGGGTTGGCACCAAGGGTGGGGGAAAATGGAAGAGGATCTCCTGGCCGGATGCAATTAGAGAGATAGCTAACAATCTAAACACGATAAAGGAAAAATATGGCGCAAAGGCTGTCGCCTTTTGCCAGGGGATGCCTAAAGGCATGGAACATTTCGTCTTGATCCGCCTTGCCAATACTTTTGGGTCCCCCAATCTCGTGGGTCCTCAAGATGTATGCCATGCCCCCAGGGAGATAACCGGAATCCACACCTGTGGATTTTATCCTGTAGCAGATCTTCATCATCCAACCAAGCTGGTGGTGCTCTGGGGAAGCAATATCACCAGCACCAACGAGGAGGGGGAGATATGCGGTCTGCTTTTAGAGCAGGTAAGAAATGGGACCCAAGTGGTGGTTGTGGATCCAAGAAAAACAGCCCTAACCAAGAAGGCCGCCTGCTGGCTCCAGCTAAGGCCCGGCACAGATAACGCGCTAGCCCTGGCATTTTTGAATATAGTTATTGAGGAGGGGCTCTACGATAAGGGCTTTGTTGAGAACTGGACCCACGGTTTCGACGCACTGGCCAGTCACGTGAAAGATTATACGCCGGAAAGGATAGCTGAGGTCACCTGGGTAGCTCCCGAGCTCATCCGGGAAGGCGCAAGATCTTACGCCACATCTCATCCAGCTGCCATCCAGTGGGGAAATCCCATTGAGCACAACGTCCACACCTTTGATACAGCAAGAGCCCTTATCTGCCTGATGGCCATATGCGGAAATCTTGATGTCCCCGGTGGCAACATCCAGGCAAATGAACCTGACATCCTCGGCCTGGGGAAATTTGCCAGGGCCGATTTGCTCCCTTCAAAGAGAAAGGAAATGATCCATGCCTATCACCATACCATACCCAGGCTGATGACCGTGCCTCCAGCCTTCTTCAGAAAGGCAGTGCTCGAAGAGTTCCCTTATCCGGTAAAGGGGGCATATATGCAATGCACAAATCCATTGCTGGCCTATGCGGATAGCCACCAGACATATGAGGCCTTGACGAAACTCGAATTTCTGGCTGTCACCGATATATGCATGACACCGACAGCCTCCGTGGCAGATATTGTCCTTCCGGCAGCAACCCATTTTGAGTTCAATGATATCGGTCACTACGGGCTCGGTCATGGTTATATCCTGGCAAGACCAAAGGTGGTTGATCCTCCAGATGGATGCTGGCCAGATATCAAGATCTTAAATGAATTGGGCAAGGCGATAACCAGTAGAGAATACTGGTATGATGACTACAATCAGCTCCTAGAAGAGGTACTTCAACCACATGGCATCAGCTACACTGAGTTTGCTGAACAAGGATACTTAAGAGGCCCTGAGAGATTTAAAAAGTATCTGTCTAATGGATTTAGAACCCCCACCGGCAAGGTGGAGTTGAAATTGAGTCAGGCCGAGAAATTCAATCTGCCCCCATTGCCTCAATTTGATGGTCTCCCAGAAGAGGATGATCCTGAGTATCCTCTGGTATTGACTTGTTCGAAGAGCAAGTATTACCTCCATTCATCATACAGGTGGATTAAGAGACTCAGAGAAAAAAGACCAGACCCAAAGGTTGAAATCCATCCGGACACGGCCTTAAAATACGGAATGACAGAAGGCGATGCTATGATTATTGAAACAAGGTATGGTGAGATAACCCAGATTGCACATCTTACCGATATCGTTGACCCGAGGGTGATAAATGCCTCCCACGGATGGTGGTTCCCGGAGGGAAAGGCGGAATCCCTCTATGAATGGGAGAAATCAAACTTTAATATCCTTACCGCTACTGAAAAGCTGGGAAAGGAGTTTGGCACACCCAATCTAAAAGGGATCGGATGCAAGATAAGGCGAAAATAGATCCCGGCTCCGAGGGTGGGGCTTTTCGGAAGTGACTGGTGGGAGGGCGCTGTCTTTTCGCGACTTATCAGTGGGGGAAACCGCAGGTCCCGCTTTCGGGACAATGCGGAGGGGGTAAGACTCCCCCGCTGATAAGTCGCTGAAAAGACCAGCCCGGGAGCCTCGGAACTGACGAAAAGCCCCATCCTCGGAGTGGAAAATGTAAGGTTTTGAGCATACATACGGAGCTAAGGCAACAATCAACAAAACAATAATGTTGACACGATTCAAAAGGTTTTGATAGAAGGTAACCTACCATGAAATCCAAGATCTCAACTGCTGTCAGCCAAATCCCCCTTTCCGGTATTCGGGAAATGTGGAAACGTGCTGCAGAGTACGACAATTACATTTCCCTTGGGATTGGCGAACCGGATTTTAACACCCCCAAAGAGATATGCCATCAGGCCCTGGAGGATGCGGTCCGAGGTGCAACTCATTATACTCAATCTCAGGGCGATCCGGAATTGATCGAAGCGATTCAGCGCTACCTGCTTGAGCGCCTTGGCGAGGATCTTTCCACTGGCCAAATTGTCGTGACTACCGGAGGGGTTGGGGGTTTGACATCATTTTTTCGAACAGTGCTGAATCCCGGCGACGAAGTACTCTTGCCGGAACCTTATTTTCCACCTTATCGACATAATATCGAATGGGTAGGGGGAAAAGCTGTCCATGTTCAGACCTCCTTTGAAAACAGTTTTGTCCCGACCCCGGAGGCTCTGGAAGCGGCAATCACACCGTCCAGCAAGGTATTGGTTTTGAATTCGCCCAACAACCCAACGGGAGCAGTCATTCCTGCCGAGACCCTGGACAACATCGCCCGTATCGTGCTGGAAAGAGATCTGCTGGTGTTAAGTGATGAAGTCTATGAAAGGCTCCTTTTCGACGGGCGGACTCAGGAGTCCATCTGGAAACGCCCCGGCATGAATGAGCGGACGGTCGTTGTTCATTCCTTCTCCAAATCCTTTGCCATGACCGGTTGGCGTATCGGATACGCTTTTGGGCCGGAATGGCTCATCGAGTCCATGATCAAAGTGGTAAGCTCGACTACCTCCTGCGCTCCGTCAGTTTCCCAACGTGCTGCCGTGGCTGCTCTGCGGCTCGACGCAGAAGTCATCGATGCAATGGTCGAAGAATTTCGCGTACGTCGCGACCATGCGTACGAGGTTCTGGAGCAGCTTCCTGGTGTGAGGGTTCACAAGCCCGGAGGAACTTTTTATATGTTCCCGGATATCGGTCAAATAACCCAGGACAGCCGTCAGTTTGCTCTGGATTTGTTGAAAGAGGAACAGGTCGTGGTGGTTCCCGGGGAGACCTTTGGGCCTTCAGGAAAAGGCTGTGTGCGTGTAGCACTCACGGTCAACCAGGAGGTTTTGAAGGAAGCCCTCGAACGTATCCGTCGTTTCATAAGACATATTTCTTGAGCTCTTTCTCTCAAAAAACATGCCCTATTTTAAGGCAAATTCAACCGCTGATTTTGCGTGAATTGTTGTTGTATCAAACAGGGGAATTTCAACATCCTCTTGGCTAATCAAGAGTGGAATCTCTGTACATCCCAAAATCACTCCATCTGCACCATCTGAAGTAAGCCTCTCAATTACTTCCTTGTATTTCTCTTTTGAGGACTGTCTTATTGTTCCAAGACACAATTCATTATAAATAACACGGTCAATTATTTCTCTATCGCTCTGTGAGGGAATGATTACCTCAATATTGTATTTCTCTTGTAGTCTTTTTTTATAAAAATCTTCTTCCATGGTAAACGTTGTACCCAGCAAACCAAGTCTCCCCAATCCCTGCTCTACAATTCTTTCAGCAGTCGCGTCAGCTATATGGAGAAGTGGGATACTTATGTTATCTTCAACCTCTTCCGCCATTTTATGCATAGTATTTGTACAAATAACAATACAATCGGCACCGGCCCCCTCTAACCTCTGGGCAAAGTTGATCATCAATGTGGCAAGTTCTTCCCATTTGCCTTGATGCTGTAAGTTTTCAATTTCCTCAAAATCAGCAGAGTACATAATGCATTGAGCGGAGTGTAAACCACCAAGTCTCTCTTTCACAGTCTTGTTTATAATTCTATAATACTCAGATGATGATTCCCAACTCATACCGCCAATAAGACCAATCGTTTTCATGCTATCCCCCCTTATTAAGTTTTGGAGTAATGGGTCTTAGAGGATCTTGGTATTTTTGTCTTCTAGACTCCTCCAATTCTCCACTGCTCCATCGTGACAGGATTTGGTGACCAAAAGGAAAAATCGCTTGACACAAAAGACCACATACAGTATGCAACATATCTTAAATGCACTTATTCCTGAACTGTTTCATTGGTGCTATACAAATCATAAGGCAAAACGTATCCTCAGTTAAGAAAAAAATCAACATCTCAGAAACTCAAATTCTCCAGCCTTCGATTTGAATGGAAAAATCACGGATATCGACCAATTACAGTAGGCAGGTTATCGTTCTGGAACATCCAGTCTCTGCTCCATCATTGAATACGTCAGGCGTATAGAAAAAAATACTGTTTAGCAAAGGAAAGATGCTCCATGAAGGTTCTTGTAACTGATCCCCTGTCAGAGGAGGGCGTCAAGGTATTTCAGGAAAGTCCTGATATTGAGGTTGACGTAGTTACCGATCTAACACCCGAGGAGTTGAAGGGGATTATTGGAGACTACCATGCCCTTGTTATCCGGAGTACCACCAGGGTCACTGCCGAGATCATCGAGGGGGCCCACAACCTGAAGGTCATTGGCCGGGCTGGCACAGGCCTTGACAATGTAGATATACCAGCTGTAAGCAAAAAAGGAATTGTCGTAATGAATACCCCGGGGGGTAACACCATAACCGCGGCAGAACACACCATCGGAATGATCATGGCCCTCTCCCGTAACATCCCCCAGGCCACAGCATCCCTCAAACAGGGAAAATGGGAAAAGGGAAAATTTCAGGGCTGGGAGCTTTTTAACAAGACTCTCGGGATAATAGGGGTCGGCCGCATAGGAAGGCTTGTGGCTGAGAGGGCAAAAGGGATGAAGATGAAGGTTATTGCCTACGACCCTTACATCAAGCCAGACACCATTGAAAGACTGGATGTCGAGCCTGTCTCTTTTGATGAACTTCTCCAAAGATCCGATTATATCACCATTCATGCCCCGAGGACCGATGAGACCGCCAATATGATAAACAGGGAGACAATTGCCAGAATGAAAAGAGGGGCAATGCTTATCAATTGCGCCCGCGGAGGCATTGTCAATGAAAATGATCTCTACGATGCATTAGAATCAGGTCACCTGTCAGGTGCTGCCTTGGATGTCTTCAGCAAAGAGCCACCCGGCAAGACAAAACTGATGAGCCTGCCCAACTTCATATGCACGCCCCACCTCGGTGCGTCAACCAAAGAGGCGCAGGACAAAGTGGCCACGGATGTGGCCAAACAGATCGTCGCCTATCTCCTGTACGGCTCGGTAGAAAATGCTGTGAATGTCCCAGGCATTAGCCCTGAACTGATAACTACCCTGAGACCTTACGCCATTCTGGCTGAAAGGATGGGCTCCCTTCAGACTCAGCTCGCCGATAGCGCGATCCTGGAGGTTCAGATAAATTACTCAGGAACGGTAACCGATTATGATATGAGTCCTTTAACCACTGCCATGCTCAAAGGGCTTCTCACGCCTATCCTTAAAGATGAAGTGAATTTTGTCAATGCCCCCCTTATCGCCACCGAACGGGGCATAAAGGTAGTGGAGTCCAAGACCAAGACATCCGAGGATTTTTCCAGTCTTATCAAGCTTACTGTCAAGACATCAGATACCGAAAATATTGTATCAGGGACCATCTTCGGCAATAAGTTGATAAGGATCCTGCGCATCAATAAATTTTACCTTGAGGCCATTCCTGAAGGCCATAACCTCTTGATAACCAATCTGGACAGGCCCGGTGTCATCGGCAGGATCACGAGCACCCTCGGGAGGTATGAGGTTAACATCAGCCGGATGCAGGTAGGTGAAGAAAAGGACAAGGAACAGAATGTGATCTTTCTGGCTACCAATGTTTCGGTAAATGATGAAATCCTTGAAGAACTACGCAACCTCGACGATGTGTTTTCAGTGAGAAGAGTAGAATTGTAAACCCTGTTAGAAGGTTCAAGCAAAACTTTAAGTCCCGTTGAAACGTATTGCTTTTTTCATTCTGCCATAAATGGCAAGACTCTCTTTCTAACAGGGTGAATGCTCCAATAAGCTTCCTTTATTATAAGACTGGACGAGGCCTGTCCGTGGCATGAAGTGTTGCGGACTGAAGTACAATAACAATTAAAAAGGGGGATAAAATGAAGAGAGCTATGTATTTTCTTGATCAAAAGGACATGCCAACTCATTGGTATAACATCCAGGCTGACTTGCCAGAGCCGCTGCCACCACCTTTGCACCCAGGAACGAAAAAGCCGCTAACCCCCGATGACCTGACTCCTCTCTTTCCTATGGAGCTTATTATGCAGGAGGTGAGCACCGAGCGCTGGATTGAAATCCCTGAGGAGGTACAGGATGTCTACCGTACCTGGAGGCCAACGGTGTTGCACCGGGCATATCGGCTGGAGAAGGCCCTGGATACACCGGCCAAAATCTTCTATAAATATGAAGGGACAAGCCAGGCCGGGAGCCACAAGCCCAATACGGCTGTAGCTCAGGCCTACTATAACAAGCAAGAGGGCATCAAGCGCATGACTACCGAGACTGGCGCCGGGCAGTGGGGGAGTGCTCTGGCCATGGGCTGCGCATTCTTCGGTCTTGAACTAAAGGTCTATATGGTCAGGATTAGCTACGACCAAAAACCCTACCGGCGCATCTTGATGGAGACCTGGGGAGCTAGTTGTGTCCCCAGCCCCAGCCCGGATACCAAAGCAGGGCGAGACATGCTGGAAAAATGGCCTGATTGCCCCGGCAGCCTGGGGCTCGCCATCAGTGAGGCAGTAGAGGATGCCGTAACTCGTGATGATACACACTATTCTCTGGGCAGTGTGCTCAACCATGTCCTGCTTCATCAGACCATTGTTGGGGAAGAGACCAGGAAACAAATGGAGATGGCAGATGCCTACCCGGATATTATTGTAGGTTGCATTGGCGGTGGCTCAAACTTCGCCGGGCAATTCCTGCCCTGGATCAGGGACAAAATAAGCGGGGAAAAACCAGATTTGCGCATTATCTGTGTTGAGCCCGAAAGCTGTCCCAGCGTCACCAGGGGAATATATGCCTATGACTTTGGCGATTCAGCCGCGACGGCTCCCATAGTCAAGATGTATACCCTGGGCCACGGGTTTATCCCGCCTCCAATTCATGCCGGTGGACTGCGCTATCATGGGATGGCACCAATCATATGCCATCTCCATAGACTGGGCCTGGTCGAGGCCGTAGCCGTTCACCAGACTGCGGTCTTTGAGGCCGGGGTAAAGTTTGCCCGCACCGAGGGCATTATTACCGGCCCTGAGCCGTGCCACGACCTTAAGGTGACTATTGATGAAGCCCTCAAGTGCAAGGAATCTGGTGAGGCAAAAACAATCCTGATAGCCCACAGCGGGCACGGACACTTTGACCTTGCTGCCTATGATCGCTACCTGTCAGGTCAACTCGAAGATTATGCCTATCCTGAGGACGAGGTAAAGAAGGCGCAGGCTGAACTGCCCGAGGTCTGAGCCCCTGTGACATTCTCAGGTCAAATCTCCTCCAGGTCCCGGAAGGCCTTTCCAGGCCTCAGAAAATGGTAAGAGGATACCCGGCAGCCTAAGCCTATACCGGTGCGCTCGCGGGGTCTATCCGTTCAGTACTGCGAGTGCACTCCCTTTGCCGGGAGCATTACCGGTTTGCTAAAGAAAAAAGCAACAGCGATTTGTCAAGCCTGAAACCATCAATTCAAGAGAGGGTATGGGTGTCTTTTTTTTGTTATGCCCTATAACATGGTCCCTCACTGGGCCGTTTCAAAATGGTTTATTTCTCCCCAAGCCTTAGAATCATAAGCTCCGTCTACATAAACCATTTTGAAACGCCCATTAATCTAAGCTATATGAGGCCCGCCCTGGCGCGAAGTCTCTGGAATATCGTATGATCACTATATTATTTCGCAGCTTAAGTCTACATACTAGTGCCTTACAAGCCAGCTCTGGGCC
>JABXJY010000270.1 GCA_013375385.1 Desulfobacterales bacterium | reverse complement strand
ATGCACTTTTCTGGACACGGCCTACGGGCCGGCCTGATGCTGGAGCAGCCCGACGGCAGGCAAGACCTGGTCCCGACCGATGACCTGGAGAAACTACTGCGCCCCGCCCGCGGACGCCTCAGACTGGTGACCCTCTCCTCCTGCCTCTCGGCGGCCGCCACCATCGAGGAGACCCTGCGCTGGCTGGGCATCCAGCCCCCACCCCTCACCCCTCCCCCGAGTTCGGGGACAGAGCCAGAGGAGGGGGCGATCCCCGCCGTGGCCCGCGCCCTGGTGCGCGACCTGGACTGCGCCGTGCTGGCCATGCGCTACCCGGTGGGCGACGACTTTGCCATTGCTCTGGCCGCTGAACTGTACGAGCGGCTGCTGGGCAAACGGCAGCGGCTGGCGCGAGCCCTGCAACTGGCCCTGCCCTCCGCCCTGGGCGACGCCCCCCAGCCTGGCACCCCGCCCCTGTCCGTGGCCACGCCGGCCCTCTTCGGGCGACGAGCGGTGGGCCTGGCGCTGAAACCGCCGCCGTCTACCGCGGCCGACTTTGCCCCGCCGCCCACTGGGTTGGCCTACTTTCCGCCCGAGCCGGAGCGCTTTGTGGGACGAGTGGGCCCCATGTCGCGGGCCAGCGCGGCCCTGGCCCCTCAGAGCGACCAGACGGGCATCCTCTTCCACGGCATGGCCGGGGCGGGCAAGACGGCCTGCGCCCTGGAACTGGCCTACCGCTACGAGAGCGGCCGCTTCCAGGGCTTTGTCTGGCACAAGGCCCCCAACGAGGGCAGCGACATCGAGGGCGCGCTGCTGAACCTGGCCCTGGACATGGAACGGCAGCTCCCCGGCCTGCAAATGGCTCACCTGGTGGACCGCGCCGACGAGTTCGCCGCTTGGCTGCCCCGCCTGACGGAACTGCTGGAACAATACAGCATCCTTTTCGTGCTGGACAACCTGGAATCGCTGCTGACGCCCGCTGGCCGCTGGCGGGACGAACGCTGGGGCCACCTGGTGAGCGCGCTGCTGGCCCACCACGGGCTGTCGCGCACGGTGCTGACCTCCCGCCGCCGCCCGGCTGATCTCGGCGATGATAGCCAGGTGCTGGTGGAGCCCATCCACGCCCTGTCGTTGAGCGAGGCGACGCTTCTGGCGCGGGAGCTACCCAACCTGGGGCGATTGCTGCGCGGTGAAAGTGTAGTGGGATTGGCCGAGGGGCGCAAACTGGTGGCCCGCACCCTGGCCGTGGTGCAGGGCCACCCCAAGCTGATCGAGCTGGCCGAGGGGCAGGCCGGCGACCCCGAGGCGCTGGCCGAGCACTTGGAGCGGGCGGCCGAAGTCTGGGCCGGAGGCGAGGGGCGGCTGCAAGCCTTCTTCAGCGAAGGGGAGTCCCCCTTTGAGGCCGGGGAATTCCTGGCGGCGCTGGCCGACTGGACGCAGGGCCTCTCGGCAACCTTGCCCCCTGCGGCGCGCACGCTGTTCCACTTCCTGTGCTGTCTGGAGGAGGCCGACCGGCAGAGTGGGATTGTGGAGATGGTGTGGCCGAACCTGTGGCAACGGCTGGAGCGGCCGAGGGAAGCCCCCGACCTGGCGGCGACCCTGGAGCCCCTGGCAGTAGCGGGGCTGGTGGAAGTGGAGGAAATACGAGACTTCGGAAGTCTGCCAGACTTCCGAGGTCTGTACCGCATCCACCCCGGCGTGGCCGAAACCGGCCGAAGAGAAGCTGGCGACGACTTCCAGGCCGCCGTGGACGCCGAACTGGCCGCTTTCTGGATAGCCATCTACCAGCACGGCCTGAAGGAGGAGATGCGCGGCGGGGGCCGGCTGGTGGTGAGAGCCGGGCGCAGCGTGGTCCCCTACCTGTTGCGGCGAGAGCGGTGGAGGGAGGCAGCCACGCTCCTGGAGCGGGTGATTCTCATTGACTCCTCACCAGCGACGATTGCGGCGGTTCTGCCACTGCTGCGCCGTATCGCCGCTGCGACCGAGGGCACGGAGTTGGAACTGCCGATTGCTGGCGTGCTGGCCAACGCGCTGCGGGAGGCAGGTCGCTGGCCAGAGGCCGAGGTCATGGAACGAGACCGTATCCGCAAGTGTCGCGAGCGAGGCGAATTTCGCTTGGCATCGAATGCGACGGGCAGACTCATCAACATCCTCCAGGCCACTGGCCGGGCCGAGGAGGCGCTGGCCCTGGTCGAGGAAAAGAAAGATTACACCCACCGCGCCGGCCTGGGTCCCTGGACGCAGCTCGCCGACGAAGGGCAGCGCTTGCAGCTCCTGAGCGCCCTGGGCCAGTACAAAGAGGTGCTGTCCGCCGTGGAGGGGCTGCGGGAGCAGATGCACGCCCTGCCGGAGGAGAGCGAGCAAGAAGAAGCGTATAACCCCTGGAACGTGCGGGAGAGCATCCTCGGCGCTGGCGGCTATGCCGCTGTGCAGCTAGAACAATGGGAAGCGACACTGGACCTGAACGCTGAGAGCGTCGCCAGCAAGGAGGCCCGAGGGGCGCCAGCCCTGGAGGTCGCCCGCCACCGCTTCAACGACTATGCCCCCCTGCTGTGCCTGGGCCGCTACGAGGAGGCCCGCGCCCTGCTGCACGCCTGCCGGGCCGTCTTCGAGCGGGAGGGAGACGTTGAGATGCTGGGCAAGGTCTTCTACGCCCTGGCTGACCTGGAGGACAAGCTGGGCCACCGCGGGCAGGCCATCGCCTTCTCCGAGACGGCCCTGCGCTACACCTACCTGGCGGGCGACCCCAGGGACTGCGCCATCAGCCACCACAACTTGAGCAACTACCTGGAACGTGCTGGCGAGAAGCCGAGGGTTGCCATAGCACAACGCCTGGCGGCTGGGGTGATCCGCTTCCAGACGGGTTCTGGCATGCTGGCCACAACTCTACGGAACCTCGCCATTGACTTCGCCGAATTTGCCCCGGACCGGCCGCCGCGGCCGGAATCCTTCGAGGAGTTGTGCCGCATGGTGGAGGCGGTGGAGGGGGTGCGCTTCCGGGAGTTGTTCGAGCGCCTGCCCCGCCGCGCCGCCAGCGGGGACGAGGCACTGCAGGAGGTGGTGAGATTGGCGTTGCAGCGGATGGATAGCGGATAAGCGGATGCGCCTTTTCTCTGGAAAGGTGTAGTTTGCGTCGGGCACCCTGGCCAGGAGCGGCGCGGGGGCAACTACAGGTTTTTAACCTGTAGGCTCCGGTAAACCAACCCGCCTCGCCCATCCGTTGCTGCTATCCTCAGGAGGAACCATGACTGACCATCTGAATAACCACCGTCGCCCTACACTTAAAGACCCTTCGGGTTTTGGAAAGAAACCCGAAGGGTC
>JABXJY010000269.1:1541-3302 GCA_013375385.1 Desulfobacterales bacterium | reverse complement strand
CTGTTTTATGCCTCTCCATAGCCCAAGCTCTAAACGTCTTTCCCATGGTGTTGCGTGTCGTCTTTCAGTTCTTACATCCTCTTGCTTTTTCAGATATTCAAACCTGTTTCCACACTTTGGGCACCTTATCCATCTTACCCCAGGAGGTATCTTCTCAGGAGGGATGCTCTTTGTATAGTTACACTGTGGGCACGTTATCTCCACCATACCCAAACTCCAAACCTCTGATTAGTAACCCTACTATTGACATGATAATCTGTAATCATTACTATCGCAACCCGTGAGGAGAGATGTCAGAGTGAACTTAGCTCCGCTTCGCTCCACAATTGAAGCACCAAAGCTACCTTACTTGAGCAAGTTGTGGAAAATCCGAAACATTTATGTAGACTATCCTCTTTCTTATATACTATTATGTTTAGGTAAATCAAAAGGAAAACCGAAAAAATACATTTCGCTGGGGACTCTTCCTGCCCTATCCCCCATAGGGGGCTTGGAATAATTGGGTGGTGGAGTAGTGGGAAAAAATAGTAACTATGAGCTTCACAAACAAATAATATTTTTATGTTGACAAGCAGGAATAGAAAGAATTATAGATGTCTCAACTTAGGAAAAGAAATCTTTTTATGTGGATCTTTCAATATAGGAGGTAGATCTTATGGCAAAGCACAAGACACCGTTATTGGATGAATTGGAAAGCGGTCCCTGGCCAAGCTTTGTTACTGACCTCAAGAGGATGGCAGAGAAAAAAGAGGCGTCTGATGACCTCTTGGGGCAGCTGGAGCTCACCTATAAAGACAAGGTGGGCCATTGGAAACATGGTGGCATTGTAGGTGTGTTTGGATATGGCGGAGGTGTGATCGGACGATATTCAGACGCACCAGATCTTTTTCCCGGGGTAGCAGCCTTCCATACACTAAGGGTCAACCAACCTTCCAGTAAATTTTACACGACTAAGTTTTTGAGAAAGCTCTGTGATATATGGGAAGAACACGGAAGTGGTATTACCAATATGCACGGCTCCACTGGTGACATCATATTGCTCGGTTGCAAGACAGAGGAGCTAGAGCCAACCTTTTATGATCTGACCCATGAGTTGGATACGGATTTGGGCGGTTCAGGGTCTAATATGAGGACACCTTCCTGTTGCATCGGTAAAGCAAGGTGCGAATATTCCTGTTTGGATACCCAAGCCATTACCCATGGCATAACCAATGAATATCAGGACGAACTTCACCGTCCAGCGTTTCCCTATAAATTCAAGTTCAAGGTATCGGGCTGCCCCAATGACTGTGTAGCAGCTATTGCCAGGTCTGACTGTTCGGTAATTGGTACCTGGAGAGATGACATCAGGATTGATCAGGAGGCAGTCAAGGCATATGTAAACGGTGAGCTAAGACCCAATGCCGGAGCGCACAGTGGCAGAGATTGGGGCCCATTTGACATACAAAAAGAGGTCATTGATCTGTGCCCTACTGACTGTATGGGCTGGGATGGAAAAGAACTCAGGATCAATAACCGGGAGTGCAACAGGTGCATGCACTGCATCAATGTTATGCCGAGGGCCTTAAGAGTAGGTCTTGACCAGGGGGCTAGCATCCTGGTAGGAGGTAAGGCCCCTATCCTGGAGGGGGCTCAGCTATCCACCTTAGTGATCCCTTTCATGAACATGGAAGAGCCCTTTGATGAATTCAAGGAGTTTGTGGACAAGATGTGGGATTGGTGGATGGAGGAGGGTAGAAACCGGGAGAGACTTGGTGAACT
>JABXJY010000269.1:0-1441 GCA_013375385.1 Desulfobacterales bacterium | reverse complement strand
ATGATAGATGACGAATATCTAGAAAAGCTTTGTGAGATTCCCCTGGCTTTGGCAGCATGTCCTACTGCGGCAATCAAGCAGGTTAAGAGAGAGGATGGATCTAGGAGTGTAGAGATCAATATCGAGAGATGCATGTTCTGTGGCAATTGTTTTACTATGTGTCCTGCCATGCCCCTGGCAGACGCGGAGGGTAGTGGAATAGCCATAGTGGTTGGTGGCAAGATCTCGAACAGGATAACAAAGCCTCAATTTTCAAAGGTCGTTATCCCTTTCCTTCCTAACGAGCCACCAAGATGGCCAAGCACAGTAAAGGCGGTCAAGGATATCCTGGAGGCATATGCCAAAGATGCCAGGAAGTATGAGAGGCTGGGCGACTGGGCCCAAAGGATAGGTTGGGAAAGGTTCTATGAAAAATGTGGAATACCGTTTACGGAGCATGTGATTGATGATTATAGGTTTGCCTATCTTTCCTGGCGACAGACTACACAGTTTAAGTGGACAGACTAGACCGTGGTAAGAATACGCCTCGAATGGTTCTGGCCGGGCTTAGAGGAGGGTCGGGCAAGACATTTCTGACCCTCGGCCTCATATCCGTCTGGAGGGAGAAGGGGTTCAAGATATCCCCTTTCAAAAAGGGTCCTGATTTTATAGACGCAGGGTGGCTGGCTTTTGCAGCCACCCGACCGTGCTATAATCTGGATCCTTTTCTAATGAATGAGGAACAGATCATCGAGTCCTTTCTCTCCCATTCAACTCATGCCGACCTTTCTCTGATTGAAGGGAATCGGGGTCTCTATGATAGCCTTGACCTCGACGGTTTATATAGTACGGCAGAGTTGGCCAAACTGCTCAAAACACCGGTTTTGATCGTCCTCGATGTGACCATGGCGACCCGAACCATGGCAGCCGTAATCAAAGGATGTCAGGCCTTTGATCCGGATCTCGATATCGCCGCGGTTATCCTGAACAGAGTAGCCGGATCGCGGCAGGAGACACTGATAAGCGATGCCATTGAAAAATACTGCGGTACACCCGTGGTTGGATCTATTCCAAAATTGAAAAGGAATCCTTTTCCAGAAAGACATATGGGGCTTGTTCCCTTCCAGGAAAGAAGGAAATCTGAAAAGGCTATTGCATGGGCAAAGACAGTCGTTGAGGAAAACCTGGATCTCGATACCATATGGGGACTGGCGCATGACGTGGGGCCCATGGAAAGGGGAAATCAATATCAGGAAGACAGGACATCTAGCATAGCGAACGCTGATTCTCCCCGTATTGGCTTCATCAGGGACAGCTCGTTCTGGTTTTATTATCCGGAGAATCTGGATCAGCTTAAGAGTCTGGGGGCGGACCTGGTGGAAGTCAATTCCATAACCGAAAGGGAACTCCCGGACCTGGATGCCCTGTACATAGGAGGTGGATTCCCTGAAACCCAGGCAAA
>JABXJY010000043.1 GCA_013375385.1 Desulfobacterales bacterium | reverse complement strand
AGGTTTCTTTGTTAGGAAAGGAATTATTTAATAGTGTTCAAATGTTGAGGCACGATCGTTTCTTGATCTGGAGAGTAGTGGTAATAGCTCATTTCACAGGGCTGGCAGAAAATGTTACCGAAGCCCGGGGGCCTTCGGAACACGGATGCAGGTTATGCAAGGGCCTCAAGGCTTGTGAGCACTCGTTGCCATGTGATAATACCTCTTTTACCACAGAGATAAAAGACTAACCGCTTTCCAAGGATTAAAGGATCTGGCTCAGGAATAATTTGGTTCTCTTGTGAACAGGGTTGGTGAAGAAGTGTTCGGCGGTGCCTTCCTCGACGATCTGGCCTGCGTCCATAAAAATGACCCGGTCAGAGACCTCCCGGGCAAACCCCATTTCATGGGTTACCACAACCATGGTCATGCCCTCACGGGCAAGCGTTTTCATAACGTCCAGAACCTCACCAATCATTTCAGGATCCAGCGCTGATGTGGCCTCATCGAACATCATGATTTTTGGATGCATGGCCAGGGCCCGTGCGATAGCAACCCGCTGCTGCTGCCCACCAGAAAGCTGAGACGGATAGACATTCTCCTTTTCTGAAATTCCCACCTTGTGGAGAAGGCCCCGGGCAACTTCAAACGCTTCTCCCTTGTTTCTTTTTCGTACAACCTGTTGAGCCAAGGTCACGTTCTCAAGGACTGTCTTGTGGGGGAATAGGTTAAAGAGCTGAAAAACCATGCCGATCTCTTCTCGAATCTTGTTGATGTTTATCTTCTTGTCATAGATGTTAACGCCGTCGATGATGATCTCTCCGCTGTCTATCTCATCAAGGCGATTAAGGCACCTGAGAAAGGTGCTCTTCCCTGACCCACTGGGGCCGATGATGACCACCACTTCTGCCTTGTTGACATGGGTTGAGAAGTTGACCAGGGCCTTCACCTCCTTGCGGTCTGGAGTTCTGAAGGTCTTATAGACGTTCCGAGCCTCAATCACTGATGGCAAGCCTCCTTTCAATGTATTGGGTGGCCATGGAGAGGGTGAAAGTCATGACAAGATACAGCAAGGCCACGGTGAAGTATATCTCAAAGGCATAGTAGGTTCTCGCGAAGGCTTGCTGCGCCTGAAACATGAGATCCGCCAGGGCAATAACCGAAACCAGGGAGGAATCCTTTATCAAGGATATGAACTGGCCTGCAAGAGGAGGTATGATCCGCTTGAAGGCCTGGGGGAGAATAATATGGCGCATGGCCCGGCCATATGACATGCCAAGGGATCGTGAAGCCTCCATCTGCCCCTTATGAATAGATTGAATGCCTGCCCGGACTATTTCACCCACATAGGCGCCTGCAAAGATAGACAGGGCTGCCGTGCCAGCCGCAAATGCAGAAAGCCTCAGTATGGATCCTACAAAGAAGTAGATGATATAGATCTGGACGAGGAGAGGCGTGTTTCTGATGAGCTCCACGTAAGACAGTGACAACCCCCGTGTTACCGGCTCGTGGGAAAGTCTGGCAATGCCCACGACAGTTCCGATAATGATGCCGAAAAAGATCGAAAAAACTGATATTTTCAATGTCAACACGAAGCCCATCATCAGAACGCCCATACGGAATTTAGGCGTTGGATCATCAGCAGATTTTGAACCGTAGTAAAACAGCATTTCAGGAATTTTTTCCCAATGCCATATGTAAATAATCCCCTTTTGTGTAAAGAAGTAATAGATAGATGCTGTGATGATAGATAGAATCCCCACGGTAATGAGTGATCTCTTATTGAAGGTCAAACGAGCCTCCTCTATTTTAACAAAAGGGGGGATAAGGACTCACTCCCCCCTTTGTCTTTTTATTTACTGTTTTTTAGCCAGTTCTTCTATGTAGTCCACGAACCATTTCTGTTTGAATTGATCCCAACGACCATCACCGCGAATCTGTCGCAGAAAGTTGTTGAGCCAGTTCAGAAAGTCTGGATCTCCCTTCCGGATAGCCCATGCGAGAGGTTCATAAGTGATCGGGTCAAAAATTCCGACGGTATTATCCTTGTATTTGGCTGCAAAGACCCGAACCTGGGGCTCGTCATAAATGTAGGCATCGGCTATGCCGTTTGCAACCTGAAGGGCCCCCTCGGCCTCGGTCTTAAACAGTCGGAGGGTCGCCTTGGGCATCATCTTTTCAGCGGTAAAGGCCCCGGTTACTCCCAGCTTGCTGGTAATAATCACGCCCTTCTTGTTGAGATCCTTGTAGCTCTTGTACTTATTCACGTCCTTCTTATTGATCAGCAGGCATTGGCCGATGTAGTAGACAGGCTCACAGAAGTTGACCTTGAGATTTCGGCTCTGGAGAATCGTCATCCCTGACATGATGATATCAAATTTGTGTGTCATCAGGGCCGGGATAATCCCTTCCCAGGCGGTATTGATAAGTCTAACCTTTTTTTCTCCGCCCTCACCAAAAATGGCCTTTCCCATTTCATAGGCTATATCTACATCGAAGCCGACGATGTTTCCCTTCTCATCCTGCATTTCAAAGGGCTGATAACCGGCCTCCATACCAACCCAGAGTTCTCCACGCTTCAAGATCTCTTCAAGGGCAGACGCTTTGGCGAGATCCTCTGTGCTGAACGCCTTTGCAGAGCCTTGGCAATAGGATCCAATAAGTATTAGGGTCAAAAGTACGGATAGTAATTTTTTCATTTTAAGCTCCTTTCCCTAAGTAAATCGAAATGAAAAAAAGTAAGAGACTCTTGACTTTGTCATAGCCCGTTCTCATGAATATCCTTCACTGGCACCTCCCTTCTTTCCGTATTCAACGCGGGTGAGGAAAACCTTTCTCTCTGTTCACCGGAGCCCCTGTCTCCGCTAATTCTTACCACATTCGTCTCAACCAGGTCAAAAGATTCTCCTCTATCTTCGTAAGGAATTCCTGAACCTTACAAGGCACTTAGGAATGATGTCAACAAGTTTACTGAAAGGACTGTAGGATAGCGTAAATAATGTGACGAGACCAAAGAATTTTAATAAGACCTCTGCCAATTATGCTATTATGATATTGAGTGGAACGAGAGGTTTTCTTGGTGCTGGGATCAGACTGGAGATAAGGAGTGATCATGGTTGAAAGGGTCATCATCATGGGGGCCGCCGGCCGGGACTTTCACAACTTCAACGTTTACTTCAAGGACAATCCCCGCTATGAGGTGATTGCCTTCACGGCAGCCCAGATCCCAACGATAGAGGGACGGCTCTATCCTCCTGAACTTGCAGGAAAGTTTTACCCCAAGGGCATCCCCATTTATCCTGAAGACCAGTTGGCCGATCTCATCCGAAAACACCAAGTGGATCTGGTGGCCTTTTCTTACAGCGATGTGCCCCATGTTGAGGTCATGCACAAGGCTTCCGTAGCTATGGCGGAAGGAGCGGATTTCATTCTTATTGGCGCTACGTACACCATGCTCAAGTCTCAGAAGCCTGTTGTGGCGGTTTGCGCCGTAAGAACAGGTTGCGGGAAATCGCAAACAACCCGCAAAGTGTGTACCATCCTTCGAAAACTCAACAAGAAGATTGTAGTCGTCCGCCACCCCATGCCATACGGAGATTTACGAACCCAGGTGGTACAGCGCTTTTCATCTTACGATGATTTCGAAAGACACCAGTGTACTATCGAAGAACGCGAAGAATACGAACCGCTGGTGGATCAAGGAATTGTGGTCTATGCAGGGGTCGATTACGACCAGATCCTCAAGGAGGCAGAAGAGGAAACCGATGTCATCGTCTGGGATGGTGGAAACAACGATACACCCTTTTATCAGCCGGACATCCACATTGTACTTTTTGACCCACACCGGGCAGGTCATGAGTTGCTTTACTATCCCGGTGAGACCAACATGCTCATGGCGGACATCGCGATCATCAACAAGGTGGATACAGCACCGCCAGCACAGGTGGAACAAGTCCGAAAGAGCATCGAACAGCATGCCCCCAGGGCCAAAATCGTGCTGGCAGAATCACCCGTCCTGGTGAGTAATCCCGAACGAATCCAAGGAAAACGCGTTCTGGTAGTAGAAGATGGCCCTACGCTCACCCACGGGGAAATGCCCTATGGCGCAGGAGTTATTGCCGCCAAAACATACGGTGCAGCCGACATCGTTGATCCAAGACCATATGCAGTGGGAACGATCCAAGAAACCTATCGTCGTTATCCTCACATTGGACCGCTCCTTCCCGCCATGGGCTATAGCAGGAATCAGATTCACGATCTGGAACGTACCATCAAGAGTGCCGACTGCGACCTAGTTCTCTTTGCCACGCCTATTCAACTCACCCGAATCCTTTCCATCAACAAGTTGACCGTTCGCGTGCGCTACGAATACCGGGACCACGACCATCCCCTGTTAGAGGAAGTCCTTCGAGACCGATTGGAAGCCCAGATATCATCATGACGCTTCCAAACAAGCTCTGTGTGAGGTAGGCCATGAAAGACGAAGCCAAAAAGGAGATTTTACTGGTAGCCCTTGGCGGTAACGCCCTCATCCGGAAAGGCCAGGTAGGCACCGCGGAGGAACAATTCGAAAATCTAAAAGTCCCTATCAGGCACGTCGCCCGACTTTCCAAGCATTACCGGATCATCATCACTCACGGGAACGGACCCCAGGTAGGTAATCTGCTGCTGCAGCAGGAGTGTTGTGAGGAGGTCCCCAGATTGCCTCTGGAGATCCTGGTGGCGCAAACTCAAGGCCAGATCGGCTACATGATCGAGTCCACCCTGGACAGCGAACTCATGGAACTTGGAATCGATACACAAAAACCCCTCGTGAGCCTGATCAGTTATGTGGTCGTGGACGAAAGAGATCCGGCTTTCCGGAATCCGTCGAAACCCATCGGCCCGGTCTACACGGAAGAGAAGGCAGCCACACTTCCTTACCCAACACGGAAGACTGCAAGGGGATATCAGCGCCTCGTGGCTTCCCCCAGGCCCATAACCATTGTAGAGAAGCGTGAAATCACAAAGCTTATCGAGGTAGGCTTTATTATAATCTGCTGCGGTGGAGGAGGTATACCGGTGATCCGAGAGGGACGAACCTTTTACGGAGTGAACGCCGTCATTGACAAAGATTTGGCCAGTGCCAGGTTAGCTGAGGAAGTGGGGGTGGATATCTTCCTTATTGCAACCGATGTTGAAGGAGTAGCCCTCAGCTACGGGCAGCCGGATCAGAAATACCTCCGCACGATAACCCTGGAAGAAGCCGCTCGGTACCTGAAGGAAGGGCACTTTCCCCCCGGTTCCATGGGCCCTAAAATCCGAGCCGCCATAGAGTTTCTCCAATGTGGCGGGAACCGAGCCGTGATTGCCTCAATTGAAGCGATTGAGGAGGCCGTCGCAGGGAAAGCGGGAACAGAACTCATCCGAGGAGCCCATATAACGGAGAGCATTAAATAGTTTGCAAAACAACCTTGGGATAAGGCTCATGAGGTCCTTTCTTCTGTTCCAAGCCTCCCGGCCTGGTCTTTTCTACGACTTATCTGCGGGGGAGTTGTGCCCCCTCCGCATTCCCCCGACAAGTCGGGGGCTGCGGTTTCCCCCGCTGATAAGTCGTGAAAAGCACGGCGGCCTCCCGCCAGTCACATCGGAAAAGACCTCATGAGCCTTGTGCTCCCTTCTTTGGTATGTTCAATGCAAACAATTAGGTGCTCTCCGTAGTAAGTAACAGAAGTTCTACCCAAATCGTTTCCTGAGGCCCCTTTCCACGGTCACCACAAAATCCTGGACATTGGTGAGAATGGAGCGCGCAGTGAGGGATCCACGGTTGGCCAGCTTATTTATGGCAAACTCAGACATGTCTACGGTGTAGAAATAGACAGGCCGAACTCGATCTTCTCCCACCACCTTATAGGAAGGCACCATGTTTCCCGTGGCAATGGCGTGAAGTTGAGTCGCCAACGCGATAACGGTGGTCGCACTGCGTACCAAGGTCCGCATCTTGTCTTGTGCCCGATAGACATCGGCGATCACTTCCGGAAGAGGCCCGTCATCACGAATGGATCCCGCCAGCACCTAGGAAAGGTCTTTTTTTATCACCGCCTCCATGACCCCGCCGTTTATGAGTCCTTCATCGATGGTCTTTTGGATAGACCCCACGGCTCTGATCTTGTTGATGGCGTCCAAATGGTTGTAATGGCCAAGATCAACGATTCGTTTGGAATATATTTCCTGTCCTAAACCGGTAGTGAAAAGGGCCGCCTCCGCATCGTGCACCGCCAGGGCATTTCCTGCCAGTAACCCGTGGACATAACCACGTTCGATCAGCTCTACGAAGGCATCGCGGGCATCCCGGTCAAACACCACCGCCGGCCCCGCCACCCAGACGATGAAGCCGTTTCGTCGCTCAAACTCCAGCAGATCGTAGAGTTCATCATAGTCGATGGAAAAAGACGTCTCCCTCGTAATGTGCGCTCGAAAAACAAACTTCTGCGAAATGTGTTCGGGAAAGTCGAAGGCCTCTGTATGAACAAAAATGCCTTCCTCTCCGTTCTCCTGTCTGCCGCAGGCGACAAGATCACCCAGCTTGACATGCCGAAATTCCTTAACGGCAAGAGCCCCGTCTTGCTTCAGCACCACAACGCAATCCATCCTTGATTCTTTCACAAGACACCACCGGCCTTTTCGGACGTGAAAATATTCCGGGTAGATTGACGTGGCATGGTAGTTTTCAGGTGCTACCCCCGGCTGCAACACCCTTTCGAAGTGAACCGTAGGCGCACCAAGAAACGGAGGCTTATTGAAATCTGGAGGATTGTATGGGGGAAGGGTAAAGGCCATTGGGCACCACCTCCCGAGGAAAGGGAACCCTCGAGTGACAAGAATTCGCTCTTGTAAGGCAGTATAGGATCGAGGCCCTTGCGTGTCAATGGAAAAGGCGTCTGGAGTTTCCTGAATTCTGAGGAAAACGCATTGTTTCTGAGTGAAAATTGGCTGGGAGCAGTGAGGTACTCTTGAACGTTACCAATCACTTAGGATACTGGCGAAGCTCCGCCTTCCCGGCCCGTAGCGGCCCGGGAAGGCAATTCTTTCGGGAACCCCTTGCCATCATACGATAAAGTCAGATGTGTCACAGGTACTTTTTCCCTTTTCTCGAGCCGATGATAATGGCAAGGAAGATCAAGATAATCCCGATAAGCTGAGAAGATTTTATTGTTTCCCGAAAGATGATATAGGCCAGGATGGATGCCCCAATGGGTTCCCCCAGGATGGTGATAGCAACCATGCTGGCCTTCAGATGTTTCAGTGCCCAGTTAAAGGCTGTATGACCAATGAGCTGCGGGATGATGGCGAGGAGAACCATATAGATGTAAGAGCTTGGCTTATATCCAGCAAAAGGGGTTCCCGAGCACAGAGAGGCGATCAATAGAAAAAATGCCGAGAACGTGTAAACCATGGATGTATAGGACAAGACATCCATCTCCTCCCTTAGTTTTGAACCAACCATGAGGTAACCACTTGCCATGATGGCACCCAGGAGGGCAAGCATATCACCCAAGAGAAATGATGGATTCTGGACAGTCAAGCCTTGAAGGCCGCTGTCACCAACTGCCAGGACCATACTCCCCGAAAAGGACAATATGATACCAAGGATCAGTTCAGCAGGCTGCTTCTCCCTGAGAAAGAGATAGGAAAATATTCCCACAAAAATGGGGTTTGTCGCAACGAGGACCACACTGCTTGCCACAGATGTTAATTTCAGGGAGCTTATCCAAAATGAAAAGTGGAGGGATAGAAAGAAGCCCCCCAGCATCCCCATGAGGAGATGTTTCTTGGAAAAGGAAGAAAAGCGTATGCCTTTCCCTTTTGCAATGATCAATAAGATGATTGAGGAAAGGGTGAGCCGGTAAGTGGCGATCATAATGGAGGGTACATCATCGCAAAACTTTATGAAGATGGAGGCAAAGGAAATGGCTACAATACCAACGGACACGCCGGCAAAGGTTCTAACCAAAGATTGCCTCCCTCTTCATCTTTAGATACGTCCCAGCTTCTGTAACCACCATGGCTAACAGGATAAGGAAAGTGCCGACGTACTGCTTGGTTGTCAGAAGTTCTCCTCCAAGCCAGTAGCTGAAGAAGGCAGAAGATACTGGTTCCATGATGAAAATGATGGCAGCTTTGGTAGGGGTAGTGTGTTTTTGCATTCCCATCTGGATACCAAATGCCACGACTGTGGCAAAAACGCTGGTGATGACCAAGGAGAAAATGAGTTGCTGATTGAATTGTTCTGGAATGACATGAGGGTAGAGGAAAACAGCAAAAATGAGGGAAAAAAGTGCAACCACATTAATCTGTACGAGGGTGAGTAAGGTGAAGTCGTTTCTCCTGGAGCATCTGTCCGTCAAAATGATGTGGATAGCAACAAAAAAGGCACAAAGGAGGGCTAACAATTCGCCAAAGGATAGGAGAAATCTGTCTTGCAAGGTGGTGAGGGCAAGCCCAATAGTGGCAAGCACTACGCCCACTAAGGCCTCCTGGCGCGGCAGTTTCCTCAAGAAAACACTTGATAGGATAGGAACGAACACAACGAAAAGACCT
The DNA here is from genome assembly GCA_013375385.1 of Desulfobacterales bacterium. Taxonomy (GTDB): domain Bacteria; phylum Desulfobacterota; class DSM-4660; order Desulfatiglandales; family B25-G16; genus JABXJZ01. Next base: position 5,509 of record JABXJY010000043.1, on the reverse strand, counting down.
GTAATGAAAGCTGTAATGGAGGCAGAAGTAAGTGTTAAAGCAAAGGTTTGAAATGCATAGGCCAAGAAAAGAGCTATGCCGAGCAGCAGGCCATCTGCAAGAACGCGCTTATCAAGAGCCTTTAACTTCGGCGCACTGATGAGTCCAAGTAACATCCCTGCCAATGTAAACCTCATGAATAAAAACGAAAATACCGGGGTGCTCTCTACGGATTGCTTTACAATAATGAAGGTGCTTCCCCATATGATGGCAATAAATAAGAGGGAAAGGTCAGCTAGAAATTCAGTAGGTTTAGTCATTGGGAAACGCTTTATTTGACCGGATGATTTATAGAACTCACCTCAAGTGGGTGGGAGTATAGGGAAGGAGCGTTTGTGTGTCAAACGAAAAAGCGCTGCAAGATATGGTGGTTGAAGGGGTCGATTGGAATAATGGGTGGTAAAAATGTGATTGCATTTTTGGTTTTTTCATGTTATGTACGTTTGGGTTCTAAGATTCAAATTCGGTTTGGCTCTCTCCACAGAGGAGACAAGTCATGACTAGACTCTATATTATGAACGGACCAGATAAGGGTCGGTCTTTTGACCTTGAAGGTGGTACCATCTATATTGGACGGTCTCCTGGTAATGACATTCAACTCAAGGATAAATCCGTTTCCCGAAAACATCTAAAAATCATCGGGAGAGGGGATAAATACTTTGTTGAGGATCTACAAAGCAAAAACGGTACCTTCATCAATGGCAATCAGATAAGCCCTGGTGATGAATTTGAAGTAAGACAAGGGCTTCCCGTTGCTATCGGTAGTATCGTGGTTTCCCTGGGCGAAGAGTACTCAGGGGATGATGTGGCTGTTCCGGATTCGGTCGATCTTTCCGAGGAGCTCAGTGAGGATGAACTTGCTATTCTGGAATCCACTGATCTTTCCGAGGAACTCAGTGAAGCTGACCTTGCCACTCTGGACTCTTTTGGTGTTTCCGAGGAACTCGCTGAAACTGCTACGGACTTTGCAAAAGATAGACCCATGACCCCTCAAAGGAATATGGAATTGATCTATAGGGTATCCAATCTCCTCATGCAATCATTAAGTATGGATGACAATATAACTGAAATCTTCGAAAAAATAATGAATTACATTCTGGACCTTCTCAAGAGAGTTGACAGAGGCGTTTTCATCTTGCTTGATAGTGAAACAGGAGAAATCTCAGAGTTGATACCCATACTCAAGAAGAGCACCGGTGATACCCTTGAGGTGTATAGCCGCACAATCGTGGATCGAGTCCTACGGGAGGGCAAAGCAGTTATAATGTTAGACACCCATACTGAAGACGAAGCCGATCTTTCAGAGAGTTTGCGGTTAATGAGGATCAGGTCCGTAATGTGTGTACCCTTGATCAGCAAGTCCGAGATCAGGGGGGTTATCTATGTTGACTCTGTTAGCAAACCACATGGATTTCGAAGGGAGGATCTTTCTCTCCTTACCGCTTTGAGTATCCCGGCGGCTCTTGCCATAGAGAACGCATCACTCAAGGACAAATCCTGATATCTACCATTCACCCATGAACCAGTTCAATGACTGTCACTTCAGGCGGTGACAGAAAACGAATTGGTGGTCCCCACGTCCCTGAACCTCTACTCACATACAGATAGGAATTGTTAGGCAGATGCGCTAATCCTGCATCAGTTGGGAAAAAAAGTCTGGTGATGAGGTTGAAAGGGAAGATCTGTCCCTTATGGGTATGCCCCGAAAGCTGCAGGTCAAAAAGATCCGGTGCATTCTCCTCTAGTACCGGCATATGCTTAAGGAGCAGGGTAAACCTCTCACGGGGAACCCCCGAGAGCAGATCTCTTTCCGAGACCCCTCTAGAAAGGCCAAAGCGCTTTCCTGTTGGGTCATCAACACCAGCAATAGTAATAGTCCCGGCAACAGTCAGTGCCGCTCCTCTCAGGACCGTAAAACCTGCTTCTTGTGTAAAATGCAGCGCCTGATCAAGACCGGCGTAAAATTCGTGGTTTCCTGTTACTGCAAATTTGCCGTATGTTGGATTTATGGCCTTCAAGGCTCCTGCAAGTTCCACGAGGTTGCCCATCTCCCCATCCACAAGGTCGCCTGTGGACACCACCATATCAGGCTTTGCCCTCCTTACCTCTCTGAGAATCCTTTGCAGTCTCTCCTCCCTCACAATCAGTCCAAGATGGACATCAGAGATCTGGGCGATTGTGAGCGTGCCGACTTCCCGGGGAATCTTTGGGCTTTTTATTATCACCGTTTCGCTGCGGATAGAGCGCGCCTCACGATAACCGTAAAATGCTATTGCTGCTGTAACCAGCAGCGGGATGACAAGGGCAACTCGTGGTGAAGGGGTTAGATAGGAAATGTTCGTTTGAAGTAAAAGCCCGCTTGCGTAGATAAGAAAACGATAGAGATCAGTAGCGAAGGAAACAGAGAAGAACAGAAACACAAGTCCCATCCATGTATAGCCGATGTAAGAGATAAGCCGGGCCGAAAAGTCAAATCCATGTCTTTCGGATATACGCACAACAACCGGCGCGATGACCATGATTACCATAAGAAATACCAGAAGAATGGTGGTCTCGGCCCCGAAGGTTAAAGTGGCCTTTATCTTGAGGTATAGGTACAGGTGTAATAGACTGTAGAGGAGAAAAATGGTAAGCAAAAAAACAATCATTGCGCCCTCTTCGTTTTTTTGTGGATTCTGTCTTTTGTGGGCCTTCATCATATCAGAATCAGTAGAAATTCTTCAACAGCCCTCAGGCTTGCCTATTCAAACCGATCTTGAGATTCTCCCAGAAAGAATCCACTCCCAGAGGACGTAGTCTTCCGAGACGCAATAAAGGGCCAGGTCTGCGCAGGTCGTCAAGGAGGTGAGTGCAGGGGATGCTCCTGTGAATGTTCAGGGCTCTACCTTTTTTGCAGAATCAGAACTTCGATCTTCCCCTCCAGGGCCTTTTTGAAGTCGATGGCATCCTGATCACTGCCAACGATAGTCCCGTAGTGCATGGGTATGGCCAGTTTAGGGTTAATGGCCAGAGCCGCTTTAACGGCCTGATCCGCCGTCATGACGTAGGTGCCGGACACTGGAAGGAGGGCTATATCCACCGTAATGTCGTTCATCTCGGGGATGACATCGCTGTCCCCTGCATGATAGACCCTGACTCCCTCTATTTCCACAATGAAGCCCAGCCAGGCGTTTCTCTTGGGGTGAAAGTCCTTATCCGTGTTGTAGGAAGGAACTGCCTCGATTGTTATCCCATCCACGGTAAGAGACTCCCCCGGCTCGACTACCCTCACATCCCCTGTAAGCTTTGTCGCCGCATCCTTTTCCGTAACGATAACCGTTCCAGAATGCTGGATTGTGGCCACATCATCCGGGGAGCAGTGATCAAAATGGTCATGGGTGATCAGGATCAGATCGGCCTTGGGGCCCGATGAAACCTGATAAGGGTCAAAGTAGATGGTCTTGCCTGCATCAATCCTGAAAGAGTCATGCCCGAGCCATACGATCTTGTTTGCCATATCCTGAATCATGATATCACCTCCTGCAAAGGTTCCAAAGATTGTCGATCCACAAGGGAACAGCCCCTGTTCCTTGCCAATCGCCTTCGTGTGATGAAAGTATAGGATAAAGCCTCGTGTGGGTCAATTGAAAAGCACAACATATGGCAGCCAGAAACACATCTTTACTCGCCCCTTTTAATCATTGACGTCCTCACCGCCGTTTTGCTAACTTCGGTAAAAGGCAAATTCTCAGGGGCAGACAACAGTACCATGCAAAAGAGAACCCTTGGCAAAACGGGGTGGGAACTATCTGTGATCGGCTTCGGGGCCATCAAACTCCCCGGGGTCTCCCAGAAAGAATCCGAAATCCTCCTCAATAAGGCTATCGATGGGGGAATTAACTTTGTGGACACCGCTGACTGCTATGGTGACAGCGAAGAGAAGATTGGCCTTGCGTTGAAAGGAAGGCGCAAACAATTCTATCTCTCCACAAAAATAGATGAACGAGATGGCCTTGGGGTTCGCAATAAATTGGAGCGCTGCCTTCGCCGCCTCAGGACAGACCGGATCGATCTGGTCCTCTTCCACGATGTTCGAGGTTCTGAATACGACCGCATATTTGACAGCGGTGGACTGGAGACCCTGGAAAAGGCCAGAGAAGAGGGAAAGGTTTTGAGAATTGGAATCAGCATTCATAACTCGCTGCCGATGATGAGGAAGGCCATCGAATCAGGGGTGTTTTCGGCGCTGATGGTAGCCTACAGCGCCTTTGATGAGGATCGCTTGGCTGCGGACCTTCTTCCCATGGCTCATAGCAGGGGGGTGGGCTTGATCGCTATGAAGCCCCTGGCAGGGGGAAGACTTGCGGAGCGCCCTTTGTCCCCCAAGAACAAGAAATTCATCCAAGGAGAATCTCTCGCACAGGTTTCCCTGCGCTACGTTCTTTCAAATCTCAATATCACCTGCGCCATCCCCGGGATGACGAAACCGTATGAACTCAACGAGAACCTTCGAGTCGGGAGGCAGCCAAGGAAGCTGACCATAGAAGAGGTCAAGGCGCTCATGGAATGTGTAGGGGAGGCAGGAAAGGGGTTTTGCAGAAATTGTGGGTATTGCCTTCCCTGTGTGGAGGGGATACCGATCCCTGATATTTTCCGCTTCGAAACCTACTATGACCGATATGACCTGAGAGATTGGGCGAGAGAACAATATCGATCGCTCGTGGTGAAGGCTGATGCCTGTTCCGGCTGTGAGCAATGCCTGGATCTTTGCCCCTACGGGGTCCCCATTCCGGAAAGACTAAAGATCGCTCATCGAACCCTCTCTATTCCTTGAGATCCTTATTGTACTTTACCGCCAGGGAGACTTCGAGGTTGGCAACACATCGCCTGGGTTTCCCCTAAGGTTTTCATCCGAACCCTACTCCCCTCCAAGACCACGCAGTCTAGCCTGGCCGCAACTAACGGGTGACCCTGAAGACTCAAGCTACACCTCAAAACGGGCAATATGATCTGCCTCACGCATGGCATCAATTATGCGCCGTGGTTCTTTAGCATCACCAATGACATAAACCTCATACGACTCATCTTGTATGTCAAATAACGTGCGATTTGGTTCGAAACCCATCGCCAGTACTACCGTGTCTGCTTTTATCTGTCTCCTCGTCCACATGGTGTCAATGCCCACTATACCTTCACCTGGGATGATCTTTTCCACCTTCAAATCGCAAACTATATCCACATCATGTTCATGAAGTTTCTTCAATATGATCATTCTACTTGCCATTTCCATATCCATCCCGATTTCATCGAGCATTTCAACGATAGTTACCTCTTTGTTCAGCCCAGCCAGATACCATGCCACCTCACAACCAACGAGGCCTCCTCCACAGATGACTACCCTGTCTCCAACAGCAACACCTTTCAAGGCATCTACAGCTGTCATGGCTGATTCTACTCCTGGAATATCCGGTTTGCAGGGGGTAGATCCCGT
>JABXJY010000268.1:1731-3377 GCA_013375385.1 Desulfobacterales bacterium | reverse complement strand
CGAGAAAAAGAGCGAAGAGGGGACTACTTGGGAAAGACCGTTCAATACATTCCCCATGTTACCGATGTCATCAAGAACCACATCTATGAAATCGCCGAGGAAGAATCGGCTGATCTGGTGATAGTGGAAATAGGCGGAACAATAGGGGATATCGAGAATGAGCTCTTTCTTGAGGCAATGAGGCAGATGAGGGAGGATGTTGGCAGGGAGAATATTGTCTACGTGCATTTGACCTATGTCCCCATCCCCCATGGGGTGCACGAGCAGAAGTCAAAGCCAACCCAGCAGAGCGTCAATCTTCTCAAGCAGAGGGGAATCTTCCCCGATATTATCATAGGGAGGTGCTCGGAATTCTTGACCAGAGAGATACGGTTGAAGATCTCCAGTTTTTGTGACGTAAGCCCCGAGGCCGTAATCACTGGCCTTGATGTGGATGATATCTACGAGATACCGATTGTCTTTGAGAAAGAGGGAATAGCCGAAATCCTCCATAAGAAACTCAATATCTACTCTCCTCCTGACCTCAGGAGATGGAAGAAACTGGTCGAAAACATACGGAATCCAAAAAGTGAGATAACAGTGGCCATATGTGGAAAGTATACCAAACTCGAAGACTCCTATGCCTCTATTATTGAATCACTGAATCACTGTTCGGCTCACCTGGGATGCAAGATCCACTTACAATGGCTAGAGACAACAGACCTCAACGATACCTCTGTTCTAGATGGTATAAATGGAGTGATTGTTCCCGGTGGTTTCGGTTCCAGGGGAACGGAGGGGAAGATTGAGATTATTAGAAGGGCCAGGGAAGAAGACATTCCATTTCTCGGTCTCTGCCTCGGGCTTCAGTTGGCAGTTGTAGAGTATGCACGAAGCGTCTGCCACCTGAAAGGGGCTAATAGCACCGAGTTTGATCCGGATACACCGTTCCCTGTCATAGATATTCTCCCGGAACAGAAAGACATTAAAGAGAAGGGCGGCACCATGAGGCTGGGGGCGTATGAGGCCGTTGTAAAGGAAGGAACAATAGTCAGCAAACTCTACCAATCTCTTAGTATTTCAGAACGGCACCGACACCGTTACGAGGTAAACCCCGAGTACCACAAGATACTCACTGACAATGGGCTTGTCTTTTCAGGAACCTCGAGGGACGGAAGGCTGGTGGAGTTTATTGAGCTCCCCGAGCTTAGATATTTTGTAGCCACCCAGGCGCACCCGGAATTAAAATCGAGGATGGAGGAGCCATCCTCCCTCTTCTATGGCTTTGTCCAGGCCGGTTTGCGTTCAAGATAGCGTTACGGCAGTGAGCCGCTCTTCTTTAGGTAGATCATCAGTATGGAGATTGCAGCAGGTGTAATGCCTGGTATCCTTGACGCCTGGCCTAAGGAGATAGGTTTTATGGTAGATAGTTTTTCCCTCAGCTCATTGGAAAGGCCATGAACCCTGGTATAATCAAACCCCTGTGGTATCTTTATCTTTTCCAGACTCTTGAATTTCTCAACCTCTCTTAGTTGCCGCTGGATATATCCTTCATACTTTATCTCAATTTCGACGTGGCGTGCGATCCTTTCATCTATCTTCTTATCGTGCGCATCCAGGGTAGAAATATCTTGATAACTCAACTCCGGCCTCTTAAGGATTTGATC
>JABXJY010000268.1:0-1631 GCA_013375385.1 Desulfobacterales bacterium | reverse complement strand
TCATCTATCTTCTTATCGTGCGCATCCAGGGTAGAAATATCTTGATAACTCAACTCCGGCCTCTTAAGGATTTGATCTAACGGGGTTGCATTTTTTATGGCGGCTGAACCCATCTTCTCGAGATAATCATTGACCTGCTTTGAGGGAGTTATCACGGTGTTTCTTATCCTGTGACACTCGGCAGAGATCTGCTTCTGCCTCTCTTTCATCTCCTCTGCCGCTTCATCATCAATGAGACCTAATTCATGACCTTTTTCCATTAATCTCTGCTCCGCATTGTCCTCTCTCAGAAGGAGTCTGTATTCTGCCCTGGAGGTGAACATCCTGTAGGGCTCGTTTGTCCCTCTGGTAACGAGATCATCAACCATAACAGCCATATATGCCTCTGATCGATCGAGGAGAAAAGGTGGTCTCTTTCGAATCTTTAATGCCGCATTAATCCCTGTCCATATACCTTGAGCAGCCGCCTCCTCATATCCCGATGTTCCGTTGATCTGGCCAGCCATATACAGCCCTTTGATAGATTTGGTCTCAAGGGTAGGAAACAATTGCAGGGGGTCTACATAGTCATATTCAATCGCATAAGCCGGCCTCATCATTTCAACCTCTTCCAATCCCTCAACAGATTTCACAAAGGCGATCTGTACATCGATAGGTAGGCTATTTCCCAGGCCGCTAGCGTAAATCTCCTCTGTATCGATCCCCTCGGGCTCGAGTATGATCTGGTGTTTGTCTCGTTCTGAAAACCGTACTATCTTGTCTTCCATAGAGGGACAGTACCGTGCAGGAATCCCTGTGATCTTTCCTCCGTACAGGGCTGAGCGTTCCAGATTGTCTCTTACGATCTGATGGCTTTTCTTATTGGTATAACCTATGTAGCAGGGAATCTGGGGCATCTTGATCTCTTTGGTAAAAAGGGAAAAGGGTCTGGGATTTTCGTCTCCTTCTTGTTTCTCAAACCTGGTAAAGTCTATGGTGGATCTTTTTAATCGTGCAGGGGTGCCTGTCTTCATCCTCCCGAGCTTGAAGCCTAAGCTTCTCAGGTTTTCGGGCAGCCCGTAGGATGCAAACTCACCTGCCCTGCCGGCCCTGATAGACGTAAAACCGATATGGACCAGACCGCTTAAAAAGGTCCCGGTGGCTAAGATCACTGCCGGGGCCTGATACCCGAAACCTGTTTGATCCTCTATCCCGACAAGGCGATTGTTTTCCACTACCAGTCTTTCAACCATGGCCTGCTTAATATCCAGGTTGGGCTCCTTTTCCAGTGCCTCCTTCATGGCCATATGATACCTGATCTTGTCATTCTGGGTGCGAGAGGATTGAACAGCCGGGCCCTTTTTGGTATTCAAAGTCCGGTACTGTATTGCTGTCTTATCTGTCACCTTGGCCATCTCACCACCCAGGGCGTCGATCTCTTTAACCAAGTGTCCTTTGGCTACCCCTCCGATAGAAGGGCTGCAGGGCATTTTTGCTATTCCATCGAGGTCTATAGTCATCATCAAGACACTGCATCCCATCCGGGCAGCGGCCAGGGCCGCTTCGCAGCCGGCATGACCTGCCCCGACAACGATGATGTCATATTTCTTTGGATAGTAATTCAATATCTCAGAATCTCTATCCCGCCGAAG
>JABXJY010000002.1 GCA_013375385.1 Desulfobacterales bacterium | reverse complement strand
TAATAATCGGACGAGATATAAGAGATATACGGTTACTCAAGAAATCAAGCTTTACCTTAGAATACACTATATTCTCCGCGAAAGGTAAAAGTAATAAAGCTATACTGGCCATAGACATCTTAAGAGAAAACGGGATTGGAGAGTTACTCATAGAAGAGGGCCTAATGACCGAGGAAGAAGAAGCTATTATCCTTGAAAGCCTCAGAAAAGGATAAGCCTTGTCCCTCCTTTTAGTCTACAGGCCACGTAGCAGGAAATCTATTACCTCTATATCAAGCAAGGTTAAAATCAACTAATATCTTAAAGGTCTTCGCCGCTGGTAGGTTGAGGATTTCTCTCACTCCAGTATGCTCAATTATTTCCTCGATATATCTGTCCATCATCTTCCTATCAGGGGTCACAAAGGTAAACCATATGTTATAATGGTGATCCCTGAGATAATTGTGAGTCACCTCCGGATATTTGTTAACCGCTTCGACAAATCCGTTGATCTTATCATATGGTACCTTTGCTGCACACAGAGTAGTGGCAAAACCGAGCCTTTGAGAGTCAAAGTTTCCACCTATCCGCCGGATGATGCCTTCCTTTTTCAGTCTTTCTACTCGCTTAAGAATCTCGTCTTCAGAGCGGTTTAATCGAGCTCCCAAATCCTTATAGGGTCTTTTGGTAATAGGAAAATCGGATTGGATCTCATTTAAGAGTTTTCTGTCAATATCATTCATGCCAGACTCTTTAGCGGGGCGGGATGTAGGCACATAGTGGTTCCTCAGATAGGTAATCCCCATGAGCCGCATAGGACCTCGCCCTGCAACCGCCACAAACAGTAATATATTCACATCGTCCGCATTTTCCCTTATATTTGAAAAAATCTCGGAGGTCAGCAAAGATAGAAGAATTCTTCCATATATCGGGAAATGCGGATTCCCTTAAGTCTCCCGAATTCAACTCTAGGTAGCCGCAGGGCTGAACAATACCTTCGTGAGATATAAAACAGTAGGAAATCCCAGCCAGGCAACCCCTTGTTACTGCATCGAGGCCATACGTTTTGCTGCTTACTTTCTCTCCCTTTGAATGTGCCTGTTGTCTCATAATTCTATAGTACTGAGGTGCACAAGTAGCCCTAAGCTCAAGGGCGACAGCATTCTGCTGTTCACAAAACCAGTGCAGGATTTCTTCATATTCCTGGGCATCTAACTCCTGGTTCACCATCCCTTTGGCCCTTCCGGTAGGAACAAGTAAAAATATGTGATGTGCAGTTGCCCCAAGATCTATAGCAAGGTCGAGAATGCCTTCCAACTCGCATAGATTGTATCTGGTCACCGTGGTGTTGATCTGAAATTCGATTCCCTGCTCTTTTAGGTATGATGTTCCCTGAATCGCCCTATCAAAGGCCCCATCAACCTGTCTAAATGAATCGTGACTCTCCCTTGTAGCCCCATCAAGAGATATACTTACCCTCTTAATCCCAGACTCCGTCGTCTTTGCTGTAATATCAGGAGTGATCAGGGTTCCATTAGTAGCCATGACCATCCTCAGGCCCTTTTTTGTCCCGTAGTCTGCCAGGGCAAAGATATCCTTCCTCAAGAGAGGTTCGCCACCTGTAAGGATTATAATGGGTTTACCAACCTCTCTTATCTGGTCTAATACCTCCATTGCCTTGACCGTATCCAACTCTCGTGCATAGGGACCAAGATCTGATGATGCCCGGCAATGGACACAATTTAGATTACAGGACCTGGTAACCTCCCATGCCACTATTCGCAGTTCACAGTTTCTGTGAAAGGCCTCACCCTTTTTCGGCATATATGCTTTCATGCTCAATCAATACGGCAGCTACCTCTTTGGCAAAATAAGTCAGGATAAGATCGGCACCAGCCCTCTTGATAGAAATAAGCATTTCCATCATTACCTTTTCCCCCGCTATCCAACCCCTTTGATCAGCTGCCTTAACCATGGCGTATTCTCCGCTCACATTGTAAGCTGCTATTGGAAGATTGATATTTGCCCGAACCTGGTGGATAATATCTAGATACGGCAACGCCGGTTTAATCATAATAATATCTGCACCCTCTTCAACATCTATAAGCGCCTCCTTAAGGGCCTCTCTTGCATTGGCTGGATCCATCTGGTAACCTGCCCTATCACCAAACTGTGGTGCACAATCAGCAGCCTCGCGAAATGGCCCATAAAAGGAAGAGGCATATTTCACAGCATATGCCAGAATACCTGTATCCTTAAATCCATCTCTCTCCAGTGTATCTCTAATCGCCTTGACTCTCCCATCCATCATATCTGAAGGGGCAACAAAATCAGCTCCCGCCTTGGCATGTGAGAGGGCTATACGGGAAAGTATTTCAAGGGTAGCATCATTGTCGACGCGACCATCTTCTATAATTCCACAGTGCCCATGATCTGTATACTCACAGAGACAGACATCAGTTATAATAGTGAGTTTTGGCACCCTCTCCTTTATGGCACCCAAAGCCTGTTGAACGATTCCATCCCCGGCATATGCCTCGCTCCCCAACTCGTCCTTCTTTTTTGGCAAACCAAAAAGAATCACAGCTGGTATCCCCAGAGACCACACCTCTGCTACCTCTTTGACCAACTCATCAACGGATAATCTATGATGGCCCACCATAGACGGAATAGGCTCCCTTTCTCCTTTACCATGTTTAACAAACACGGGATAAATGAGGTCATCAACACTTATAGATGTCTCCTTCACCATTCGTCTAATAGCGGGCGTTCTCCTCAGGCGTCTGGGTCTAATCATCATTTCTATTCTCCTTTATCTTCTTTGTCCTCATCGATAAGATATTAGGCTGGTTGAGAAATTCCACACAGCTTTAGGGCTCACCTTTTTGTCGTAATTTCAGGTTTTTTATTGGCAGAAGATTTACAAAGGTATAGATTCTCCGACTGGGATTAGGGGAGAGGAAATAATAGGCTTAGGAAATCACTTGATCTCGGCTATAGTATTTCTTAATCAGGCTATCTATGTATTTCTCCGGATCTAAAACTGCCTCCTTAGTAATAGTAAAAGCCTCAAAGCCAATCCGATCTTTAACTAATTTGAGCCCATACTCCAGCTCATTTGCCAGGCTAACACATACTTCGATAATATCCCGATCTTGGTCAATTGCAATCCTTATTATCTCGTGAATGGCACTATCGGCCAAACTAACATCAATTCCCAACTGGGAAAACAATTTCTCATTCTGGGCCCTTATCTGATCATGCATCTCCTTGAAATCTATAAAAGCAGAATCGATATCGGATACAGATTTAAGTGTCTGGTCAGCAATCAAATCTATCCTATCTTCCGATAAACCTAAACCTGACTGGGCCTCAAATTCCTTTGCTCTCTCCGCTATAGTCTTTTTCACTCGTTCCTTTTCATTTACAGCTGCTCTTTCAAATCGTTCTTCCATCTTAGGGTCCATCATATCCCTACCGGAGTCAATCCGTTTAAGCTCTTGCTCTGGGTTTTCAACAAGTTCTGGAGTAGCCAACAGCTTATCTGTAAAAGTCGACGGAAGATGCTTTTCAAAAGGCATAAGTGTTCTCTCAACAGCACTGACTAAACCCCTCGCTCCAGTTTTCTCCTGAGAAGCCATCTCCGCTAATTTCTCAAGTGCCTCATCCTCAAACTGAATATTGATATCATACGCCATAAAATCCTTTTTCTTGCTTAGGATAATAGGATTATTTGGATTCTTGAGAATTTCAACAAGATCATCTTTTGTTAGCTCATCAAAAACAACAATTACCGGGAGACGGCCTATGAATTCTGACTCAAATCCAAACTCAATAAGATCCTGTGCTCTTACCTCTTTGAGAATATCCATACTCACCTCAGCAGAATGGATATCTGCCTCAAATCCTATACCCTGACGTTGGAGCCGTTTTTTGATGATATCAGGCAATCCTTCAAAGGCCCCGCTCATGATAAAAAGTATATTCTTTGTATTTACTATCTGCTTTTCCCTTTTCCCGGTTCTTCGGTAATGTTCAATAGCCTGTATCTGCGAGATTGGGTCATGGGGAACCTTCAGATCTACATCAGTTTCCTCCATTGGTTTTAGAAGGGCCCTCTGCACTCCTGTCCTTGAAACATCATGACCGATGATATTTTGGCTGGAGGCAATCTTGTCGATCTCATCTATGTACACAATGCCATTCTCAGCCAGCTGAATATCATCATGAGCCTCATATACCAGATCCCTTACCAAATCCTCGACGTCACCACCTACATAACCCGTTTCACTAAATTTGGTAGCATCACCCTTGACAAATGGAACACCTATCCTCTGGGCAATTAGTTTTATTAGATATGTTTTGCCAACACCTGTAGGGCCTAGCATAAGAATATTGTTCTTAATCATTCCCACAGAAGAGGCCTTTTCTTTCTTGTGTCGCTTATCCGGGGATTTTATCCGGTTGAAATGGGTACAGATTTTTGTAGCCAGCACACCTTTGGCTTGATCTTGCTTGACTACATATCCATTTAAATAGGACTCTAACTCCTCAGGCTTCATATCAAAAGCAGGGACACCACTCTTCATAGCGCCCCCTTTTCCGCCTTCCTCTTTCTTCTTGGGCTCGCTCTGAGGAAAGAGGAGAGGCGATACTATCTTTATCCGATCACCGTATTTTTTCGAAAGATACTCGCTGAGCTCCTTTTCCAATTCTTTCTGGTTCGGAATCCTCTGTTCTTGCTCTTTCTCCGGACTATCTTCAAACTCCATCGAGTTACCTCATGTCGATATTCTTAAGGATTATTTTAAATTCTCACATATCCAATATAGTCATTATGCTTAGCTTTTGCAACCTTTTTTCATAACTGAACTCTTGACTGTCCATCTAGTCCTTGTTCCGCTCATCAATTACTATGTAAGAAGGAGGCTGATTTATGCCAAGGATCAATGGGTTACTTGGTGACCATGTCACCCTTTAGGTAGAGTGCCTTGATAGAGTCTACCTGAACGGCTATATCCACACTCTGCAATTACCGGATCAGCTAATAGCCCTTCTTGTTCAACATCGCAAGCAGAAGATCTCCTCACCAGCCCTCCTGCATCAGATGACACAGAATTTTGTCAAGAACATGAAGCGATAAGCTGAAGAAAACCACGTTCCCATCGTCTATTTTGAGCGCAGAAAGCGCACGAATTAAATTCATAGTTCATTATGGACTTTTAGGTTGATGTGCTAACTGTTATCCTATATTAGCCTATTTGAGATTCTTTTGAACTTGGAGCACTCATTGAGAGGTCCCGAGCTGTCCCGAGAGATCAGATGATTCCCTTGAGAGACGAAAATCCATCGCGTAGCGTTCCTTTTGTCAATATTGCCCTTATCTTGGCCAATATCTCTGTCTTTATCTATCAGAGTTTTCTTATACCTGGAGGTGCTGAACCGTTGTTCTTTCGACTGGGTTGTATCCCCTACGAATTTAGCCATTTTGTGGATATCCATCCCCCGGCCTTAGTCCCTGTACCCCTAACCATCTTAACGGCGATGTTTATGCACGGAGGCTGGATCCATCTCCTCAGCAATATGCTCTACCTGTGGATATTCGGCGATAATATTGAGGATAGGCTCGGTCATTTAAGGTACCTATCTTTCTATGTGCTCTGTGGACTCATTGCATCTCTATTCCACATATTCACCAACCTCAACTCCCAGGTCCCCAGTCTAGGAGCCAGTGGTGCAATAGCAGGAGTGATGGGTGCATACATGGTTCTCTTTCCAAAGGCACGCATCAGAACATTATTGATCTTGGTGGTATTTATACAGGTGGTAAGAATTCCCGCAATAATAGTGCTTGGTTACTGGATATTGATACAGGTTTTAAGCGGATTTGCTGAATTTGGGTCACGGACAGGGAGTGGTATAGCTTGGTTTGCTCATATAGGCGGTTTTGTTGCTGGATTTGTTCTTATCACCATAATGAGGAAACGTAGGAGGTGATCCTATCCCTCAACACCGGCGAACATCTGAAAATCATGACCCTCCTTGCTTCCAGCATCATATCGTCCCCGGTCACAAGATTTCTAACGCTTCGTCAACAACTTCCAGAGGTCATGGAGCAGCGCATCTTGACATCTTGTCCTTGACATGCTACCAACATTCTCCATCTTCTGAGGCTTAGATATGGGAATGGCAGGATCTGACCATACTATAACCTTCGAGAGCTTTGACAGCCTTACTTCATATTGGCTCAAGCCTCGATCCCCCTTGAAATGGGACAGCATCTTTGTTTTGCCTCCCTGGCTGGAAGTCTGGTGGCGGGAGTTTGGCTCTCAAGGAGATCTATATCTATGGAGCGTCAAACAAAGTGGCACCATTATTGGGATCGCCCCCCTTCTATTACAAGACGAAGGGGCTTGCTTCTTAGGCAGTGCCGATGTTTGTGACTGGTCAGACTTTGTCATTGCTCCGGGAAGGGAGCATGATTTTTTCAACATCCTTCTCGACGAGTTGACACGGAAGGGTATCAGCCGCCTAAGCTTGAGGCACTTGAGGCCCGACTCTACGGTGCTCACTCATCTTGTGGGCGTTTCAGAGGAGCGGAGGTATAACATCTCTTGCAAAGTGGAGGATGTCTCCCTGGAGGTGGATTTGCCCCCTACCTGGGAGGAATACTTAGGAATATTGAACCGCAAGCAGCGGCATGAAGTGAGACGGAAACTGAGAAGACTCCGTGAAACAGGCGAGATAGATTACCGGATTATTAAGGATACCGAGGCTGTTACGGATGCCATCGAATTCTTTCTGAGATTCTTTCGAGAAAGCAAGAAGGATAAGGAGACATTCATGACCACCGAAAGGGAGTCCTTTTTCAGATCGCTGGCAAAGGCTATGGCCCAAGCATGCCTCCTGAAGATCGGCATTCTGGAACTCGATGCACAACCCGTAGCCGCGATTATGTGCTTTGACTATAATGACACTGTGTATCTTTATAACAATGGTTATGACCCTCAATACAGCTCCTTGAGCGTTGGATTGATTTCAAAAATCCTGTGTATCAAAGATAGCATCGAGAGAGGCAGGAAAAAATTTGACTTCCTCAAAGGGGCCGAGGAGTACAAATATCGTCTCGGGGGAAAAGAAATTCCCCTACACAGTTGTCAGATACTTCTTAAGTAAGCACAACAAAAAGGTTACAACCAGGTTTCTACCAAAAAAGGAGGCTCTGAAGACAGCAGTGCAACTGAAGATAGCCATGTTTAGTGTTCACAGTTGCCCTCTGGGCAAGCTGGGAGGTGAAAATACCGGAGGTATGAGCGTTTATATCCGAGAGCTTTGCCGTGAACTCGGAAGGCGGGGACACCTGGTTGATGTCTATACCCGTACTCACGAGCCGGTACACGAGCAGATTGTAGAGCTGGATAAGAATGCCCGGCTCATCCATCTCAAGGCGGGACAAAAGGAGGAAACAGACAAGCTGGCCATTTATCCGCATCTTGCTGATTTTGTGTGTGAAGTTGAAAGTTTCAGGAAGCATAACGGGCTTCATTATGATCTGATACATAGCCACTACTGGCTTTCGGGTCGGGTTGGACAATGGCTGCAGCGGCGGTGGAACATCCCTCACATTACCATGTTACATACCCTGGGTGCGGTAAAGAATGCAATCGGCATAGGCATGAATGAACCAGATCTTCGCATCACTTCTGAAAAGGCCTTGATCAAGGACTGTCAACGCATTGTTGCCCCTACCGAGAGAGAAAAGGAATATCTCATCCACTATTATGATGCCTCTCCGGAGGCCATCAGCGTCATCCCCTGTGGTGTGGATCTGGAGCTCTTTAGATCTGTAGAAAGAGAAATCGCACGGAGCTATCTTGGCCTGGACGGCGAACGAATTATCTTATTTGTAGGTCGCATCGTTCCGATAAAGGGCATAGAAAAGCTGTTGATGGCTATGAGCTGTCTTGAGAAGAGGCAGAGGCTTAAATTGGTGGTGATCGGCGGTGATGAGTATTGCCAGGACGAAGCGGAAAGGCTAAAGGGTCTATCACAAAGCTTGCAGATCCATGACTCGGTCACCTTTCTTGGTTTGGTAAAGCAGGAGAAGTTGCCTTACTTTTACAGTGCTGCCGACTTGTGTGTTCTTCCATCTTACTATGAGAGCTTCGGGCTCGTGGCCCTAGAGTCCTTGGCCTGCGGAACACCGGTAGTGGCCACTAAGGTGGGGGCTATGGAGAGTGTTATTCGGCAGGGTGAGACAGGATATGTGGTGATAGATAACGCTCCTCAGAGCATTGCAGATAAGATAGCCTTACTTCTTTCAATGTCAAAGGCACAGGCTATCAGCACGATCCGGGACTCAGTTACCAAATTCAGCTGGTCAAACATCGCTGAAGCGATGGTCAACGAATACCGGACAGTGCTTAGTGCTTCGATTCGCAAATACGGTGACGTATTTTAACGAGTTAGCTCGGAGCAATTGCTCACTCAGCACTAAGTCCTGAGTAAATAGGTTCGTAATCGAACTTATGAATCGAAGGACTTAGTGGTTTCCTTGCCAAGGTAGAGGGAGCCAAATGAGATTAGCAAGGGTTTAGGCCAGCACTTTTTCATACCATAAGCCGCTTGTCCAAACCTCAAACCCCACAGATCTGTAGAGGGCACAGGCTGCCTTATTCTCACTATCCACCGTTAATTCAACAATTCGTATCCCTTTGCTTTTTAAATGGGATAGCCCACTCAGTAGTACTTGCTTACCCATCCCCCTTCCTCGCCAATCCAGATCCACCCCGAGCATATAGATGCGCCCCTTACCCCGACCTACAGCTTCATCTTCTCCAGGTTTTATCTTTGTCCAGCAATAAGCAATAGGCCTATCTGCATCCCAGGCCATGATTATATCCTCCAAGGAGCAACTGGGAAGGCCGGTGAGGTAAGTTATGTCCTTCACGGTGTTAGGACTATACCCCCAGGTATTGGCAAAAGAACGATTTTGAATCTCCATGAGTTTCCCCTCTTCACCGCCTCTCAGGTGGCGGCATGGGGAAGTAATCTGGTCGATTCTTGGCACCTTGGCCTCGGAAAGATCTAACCTCAGTTCAAGAAAACGACGGACGAATCTAAAACCCATTTTGGAGAACAATCTCTTAGCCATCGCGTTGCCCTGTGGAATATTCACATGGGCTATCTTCACTTTTAACTCTCCAGCACGGTCTATGGCGCACTCAACAAGCCTCTTGTCGAAGCCCTTTCTCCTGTGCTCGGGGTGTACCAGGTAGCTGAGAACCGCCCTCCCGATGTTCAGCTCAGGCATCACATCCAGATATCCCACGATATCTCCAGCCATTTCAACTACAAACAGGTTATTTTCTGGAAAATGATTTGGCCGACCAAGGCTCTCAACCAAGTTCTGCGATGAAGTGCAACAGTACGACTTCTCTATTTTCTCGACTCGAGCAGCCAGTTGGACTAACTCACCGAAATCTTCGGGTCGGTAATTTCGGATTATATAGGCACGATCGCTCATTTTGGAACGGGAAATATCCTTACTCACCGGTCTCTCATTCTAGACAACCATTGGCTACATGTCAATCTTCGGGGTCTGTCCTCCGAAGGGCCGCCGCTCACTTATCTATCTCCCGGGCACCGCATGCCTGAAGCGCCTCATCCAAAGCCTTGCTTCAACTCTCCCTCTGTGATACCCTATTCGCGAAGTAGGTCTTCTCTCTGTGCCATCTGGTCTTCGTGGTTTTCGCTTGCCCTGGAAATATCGATAACGTTCAAAAGTTGAGGCATGGGTTTAGAGTCAAAAGGAGGCTCGTTGATGAATTCAAAGCCAGCTCAGGTTATTGTGATTACACCTCACCCAGACGATGCAGAATACGGTGTCGCAGGAACGGTTGCTCGCTGGGTCAGTGACGGGAAGGAGGTTGTGTATGTGGTGTGCACCAACGGCGATAAGGGCAGCAGTGATGCCAATATGAAGCCGGAGGAGCTGGTCAGGATTCGGGAAGAGGAACAGATGGCTGCAGCGAGGTCGCTTGGGGTGAGGGAGGTTATATTCCTGGGCCACCCAGATCAGGGCCTGGAGGATACGCCTCAATTCCGCAAGGAGCTCGTTCGCCTTATAAGGATGTATAGGCCTGAGACTGTGGTAACTGCCGATCCTTACCGGCACTATGTCTGGCATCGAGATCATCGAATGACCGGTCAGGTTACCCTGGATGCGGTGTTCCCCTATGCCAGGGATCGCCTTTCTTACCCCGACCTGCTCAGAGAAGGCCTTCACCCTCATAAGGTCAGGGAAATACTGCTCTGGGCATCAGAGGACGTAAATTACCGGTCCGATATCACCGCAACCTTTCATCTGAAGTTGGCCGCACTGGGATGTCATAAGAGCCAGGTGGGACACATCCCACCAGAAGAGCTGGAAGAGTGGTTGAGGCAAAGGCATAAGACATTAGCTGAGGGAGAGGATTTCCAGCTGGCTGAGGCTTTCCACCGGGCAGACATAGTGTGGTAGGTTAATCCTCTAACGAGCGGAATTGGCTAGGATGAGAGCCAAAGTACATCTCCACACAGGTTAGGATCGTGGGGTCGGGAGGAAAAAACAGCAAATTCAGCCTTCTCTTTCTTTAATATGGTGGAATTGCCGTGGCCAGGATATATTTGAGTATCTTCAGGCAAGACGAAAATCTTGGTGGTTATGGATTCGATTATTTGCCTCAAAGCTGATGGCGACTGAGTCTTGCCCGGACCACCGGGAAAAATAGTATCTCCTGATATCAAATACTTGCCCGTTAAGAAACACACACTACCCGGGGTGTGACCAGGCGTATGAACCACCCTCAATTCTATCTTTCCAAAGGATACCGTATCGCCGTCACCGAGAAGCATCTCCAGTGGTGAAGGCAGATTCTTGGCGTCCAGCGGGTGGACGGCAACGGGAACCCTCAGTTTGGACTTTAACTCCAAGAGTGCACCAAGGTGATCCATATGACTGTGGGTTATCAGTATATATCGAGGATTAGTCCCCTTCAACCCCTTTAGAATTTCAGCTGCTTCTCCAGGCGCGTCTACTACCACACTGTCTCTGGTCAGGGGGCAGGTTATTATGTAGCTGTTGGTATCGAAAGGGCCCAATGTAAGCTTGTCGATCTGTATGTGGTCATTTTTTGCTACCGGTGCCATTTTATACCTCCAAAGGGAAAACAAATCGTTCTTGCACCCAAGGCCCAACATTGAATGGGCACCAACCCCTTTAGGAATCTCTATTCAATTCATCAAAAGGATCCTTTATCCCCTTTTTTTCTGTTGAACTCTTCTATCCCTTTTCTCATCTCGTCCATGAGATCCTCCATATCTTCCATTGACATCTTCATCCCCTCTTCTATCATGGCATTGAATTCAGCACGTATCATTTCGATGTTATCCAACTCCTTCAGTATGAATTCCTTTCCATGAAACCTCTTTGAGAATTCAGGATGTTTTGCCAAATATCCATAATGAGAGAAAAGGCCAAAGTGGCACTCCAATCGTCTACCGTAGAAAGCGATTCTTCTATTCAATTCTTTTATTTCCTCATTCATCTTCTGGGCCTTAGCTATCGAGGACTCGTACTCTATCTCGTCACCTCTTCTCTTAGCCTCTTTCGCTACTGATAAGCATCTTTCTTTCTCTTCTGACAACTTATTGGCTTTATCAAGAAGGCTTCTCAAATGATCCCTTCGCCTATATATTTCACTGTGTACAAAGCCACCATACCTTTTACCATCCGCAAAGAGGTTTTCTCTTCCACTTCTTTGGGCTCTTTCCCATTCAGGCCTGAAATCAGATTCTGTTTTGATCTCTTTTGCATCAAAGGAAAGTTGAGCGCCTTGATTTGAAGAGAGCGTGCTTCGATTTGTTTCATCATCCACATCGACTTCGCCAGAATCCACTCGAACTATCATAGTTCCATCCTCATATGAGGCAGTCCAAAACTCAGTCCCCCTCACCCCACAAACAACAGTTGGTGTCTGGACCTCAAACGCTTTCCCTCGCAAGACCTTCCTGCTTACCTTGTTCCATATTCTTCCAAAGAACAGCAGAACTGAATTTTTCTTTTCTGCAGGAGAAATAATAGTATTCAAGGTTATATGGCTATTAGAGTGGATTCTGAGCAGACTTCGATCGATATAACTTATTGTTCCCTCGCTGTTTTCTCCCGTTCTTATGCTAACTCCAAAATAGACAGGCATATCTAGCTCAGCTTTCCGCCATATGGTCTCTTTTGCTCTCTTAACCTGGACGTCTCCCGAACAATAACTGATATGACCTAGCAGATTCTCCTTTGCAGAGCACACCTGAGTGAGGGTAAGATAAATGATAATATACAACAAACAGGCAAAGAAGGATTTATGTTCCATCATTCCACCACCTCTGTCTTATGCCCCTCTCTGTGTTTTCCTCCCTCTCCCTTGATGTGGATCTCTCCGCCACTCGGAAGAGTATTTCCCTTGCTTGCCATTGATTCCTGAAACGAATTAATATCATACCCTATTATTCTAGTCAATCTGTTCACCCAGAGTGCTATGCAGTGCAGCTCAAACGTCTCTCTTATCTCGCATGATGAGAAGCATTCCCACATATTCCTGACACGACCCACCAACTTTTTATAGCAGCCGATTTGTGTCAACCACATGGGATGATGGCTCGCCCTGGCGCGACTTGTCTGGAAAAGGCCATTATCGCTGCAATATCTTGGAAGCGAAGCCTGTAGAACTCCGGCCTTACAAGTCAGGTCTGGGCCAGGGAACACTGGGTATTAGTAACGGAAGAGATCATTTTCTTATCTGTTCTCTATCTTCTCCTTCACCGTATTCAGGATAAGTTCACCCATCATTCCACTATTCCAACTATTAGCGAAGCGAACTAAGTTCAGTTCTATCGCAACCTAAATGCGTCGATTAAATTCATTGCATGAGACAGGTCCCTTAGGACATAATCAGCCCCTGTTTCCAATAATGACTCATAACTGTAAGGTCCTGTCGAAACTACAATTGAAGTCGCACCTAACGGCTTTGAGCACTGGACGTCCTTGGGCGTGTCACCTATGACGATACAATCACTGCAGTCGATATCAATGTTTTCCGCTTTTCTTAATTTTTCAACAGCTACGGGGAGAAGTCTATTTCTGTCTTCATTATCATCACCAAATGCACCAACAGTGAAATACTCGTTTAGGTCGAATGCCCCCAGCTTTATCCGGGCACCTCGCTCAATATTTCCTGTCAAGAGTCCAAGCCAATACCCATCCATTGCCTTTAAGGCATTCAAGAGTTCAACCACTCCTGGCATCACACGCCTTCTCTTATTGTTTATCTCTATTCTTAGGTTCCTTATATACTGTGATATAATGGAACACAGCACCCCATCGCCAGAAGGTAATCCATGAATAGACAAACCCTCTCTTATTATCTGGATATCAGTCTTCCCGGCCATTGTTACGCCAGCAAAGGCATCCCTGATAGAGAACATCTGACAAAAGGCCTTACTCACAGACCTTCTGCCAGCTCCACCAGGGTCAATTAAAGTACCGTCTATGTCAAACAATACAAATCTATTCATCATGCTATCCGAAGCTTCTTACGGGGCTTATCCCTGGCAAGGACCTGCTCCTCTCCATTAACCCTATCCCTCAACCTCCTGGAGCACTTGAAAATTACTACCCTCCTTTCACCCAGCATAATATTTCCACCAATTTGAGGATTTCTCCCTCTTCGTTTCCTTTTCTTTTTTGCACAGAATTTCCCAAATCCACTGATCAGAACATCCTCGCCATTTTCAAGGGTCTCTTTGATGATTTCCAAAAGAGATTCAACCACCACAGCGGACTTGGTTTTGGGGAGGTCAACCTGCTTATGGATCCAATCTGTCAGCTGAGCTTTGGTAAGGGTCATGAGTTTAGTGCTCCTGTTAGGAAAAATATCTTTAGTTTTTCATGGGGTTGCAATCATTTTGAAAGGTAAATTACTTTCATGCGGGTATTTTGTCAAGAAATTGTGGATGTTACAGAGGTTGTTGAACCGAGGGTGTGCAAGGAGGGGCACGTTCGTGCAGAGCGTGCATAATTTCGGCCTACACGATAAGTGCACCAGCTCCCTGTTTCACATGGCAAGGGGAGATGATCTGGGACCATCGAGCGCCACGCGTGTTCTGCACGAAAACCACAATATTTTGATTAGGCACACAGAATTGACAATGGATTTGAGTTGCCAAAGAAAGGTGGAAAGGTAGTTTGGTGAGAATTCTGAAATTGATTGGTGGAGGCGGGGGGAGTCGAACCCCCGTCCGAGAATAGTCCACTCAAGCCTCTACATGCATAGCCCGAACTTTGATGTTCGCCCTTAAGACCCCTCTCGGGCCAGGTGACTGAAGGGCTACCCTGAAAGAATTTCGCCTCCCTGAGATTCAGGTCTCTCAGGTCAGCTATCCTGCTAATCGGCGCCCCAATCCATCCTCGCAGGAAAGAACGGCAGGACGTTAGCCATTTTATGCGGCTAAGGCATACGCATAATCGTCTGCGTTTATGTTTTTCTGCCTGTTTTACGAGCAAACAGAACCTCGGCATGCAACTTAAGCTTCTTTATCCCCGTCGAAGCCGTTTCGCCCCCACTTTTCAATGAACTTATTTTTTTATAGCACAAATCTCTAATGAAAACAACAGATTTTGTTCAATACCGATCTTTCTTCTTCAGTTGGTCTAGCTCCCTCTTCATCTCCTTTTCTTTTAAAGCATATCGCTTATCATACTTTCTCTTCCCCTTAGCCAGAGCGAGCTCAACCTTGATTATTCCTCTCAACAGATATATCGATAACGGTATCAGAGAATATCCCTTCTCCTCTGTCTTTCCTATCAACCTCTTGATCTCTCTCTTTTGCATGAGAAGCTTCCTGGTTCTCGTGGGATCAATATTTAGATGGTGTGCAAAAGGATACGCTGAAATGTGCATATTGTGCAAAAAGAGTTCCCCATCCTTAACCCTTGCATAGCTATCCTTGAGACTGGCACGTCCCTCCCTCAAAGATTTGACCTCTGGTCCAATAAGAACAATCCCTGCCTCATAGATCTCATCAATAGAATAATCATGCCGAGCCTTTCTGTTCTGACAAACAATCTTTTTCTCCATCTACCACCTGCCTAAGCAGTGCCAGGGGGCCTATACCTGAAAACATCTTCCTCAAACATATCGGGCAGAAGAGACTTTGCCTTTCTCAGAACAAAATCCTCGATCTTCTTACTGGTAGGTAACCGCAGTATTCCAGTAAAGCCGTCCCTCACCTCCCCTAATGGTAACATTCTGATCATCTTCTTAATCAGTGGGATAGAGCCGATGTTCATGCTAAACTCCTTCAATCCCAAAGAAATCAGTATCAAAATAGAAAGAGGATCACCGGCTATTTCACCACACACGGATACATCAATTCCCTCCTTATTACTCGCCTTGACCACCTGATGTATCATCCTCAAGACAGCTGGATGAAAAGGTTCATAGAGATGGGCAACTTGTTCATTGTCTCTGTCTATGGCTAAGGCATATTGAATGAGGTCATTAGTCCCTATAGAAAAAAAATCAGCATGCCTTGCAAGAATATCTGCAATCGATGTTGCAGAGGGAATCTCGATCAAAATTCCGATAGGCATTTCTCTGTCATATTCAATTCCATCTCTATCAAGAGAGCGCATAACACTCCTAAAAATCCTCTTTGCCTCCAGGAATTGCCCCAAACCTGATATCATTGGGAACATCAACCTGAATTTACCGTATACACTGGCCCTTAAAATGGCCCGTAACTGGGTTTTGAATACCTTTCGCTCATTCAGACAAAATCGAATAGACCTCAGACCCAAGGCAGGATTATCTTCCCTAGTGGTCTGCATATCTGATACCATCCTATCACTTGCAATATCCAGAGTCCTTATGGTAACTGGATTAGGGGCTACCATTCTGGCAATCTGGCTATAGTCATCAAAAAGGGTTTGCTCGTCTGGAAAATCGCTCTTAATCATGTATAGATATTCCGTCCTATAAAGCCCTATACCTTCTGCGCCACTCTCAATTGCTGCCTTAGCCTCCGCCAAAAACTCAATATTGGCCTGGATCTTTATCTTATGTCCGTCCATGGTCTCGGCCGGCAGATGTCTGACCCTATCTATGGCAGATTTGTACCTGTTATAACGCTTCTTCCTGTCTTCGTAGGAAATGATAGTATCGGGGTCAGGATTAATAATAACCTCGCCCGTATTTCCATCCACGATCAAGAGATCGCCATCCAAAATCATATCGGTAGCACTTTCCAGTCCAACGACTACCGGTATCTCCAGGGCTTCAGACATAATAGCCATATGTGATATTCGACTTCCAACATCAGTCAAAATGCCCATTACATTGCTTACATTGATCTCAACAATGTCACATGGCGAAAGACTATGGGCTACAACGATAACCTCTTCTCCAATTTCTTCCAGGCTATCCGCCTGGACTCCCGCTAGATTCCGCAACACCCTTTCACTTACACTATCCACATCGTCCATTCTGCGACCAATGTAGCCATCTTCAACCTCTTTAAAAAGCCGGTGGATCTTATTTACCGATTTTTCTAACGCCCATCCGGCATTGATCTTCTCCTTTCGGATTCTTTTCAGGGTTGAATCAAAGAGCAGACTGTCATCCAGGATCATTGAGTGGGTATCCAGGACAAAGGCATAACCCTTTACCTGTTCTGACATATTGGATTTGAACTTCTGGATCTGCTCCTTTGCCATGTAAACAGCCTGCCTAAAACGATCAACCTCTCCGTCCACCTCTTTTCTGTCGAGTAACCTTCTGTGAAAAATCTGAGTCTCCGATCTATCTAAATGATGTGCTTTTCCAATAACAATACCGGGCGAAACAGGAAACCCTTTCATTATCCTTTTTTTGGGGCGATAGTGCCCTCCCGCGGTCTCCCCAAATTCATTGTTAAAAAGTCCTTCCAGTTCATCCATAAATTCTTTGACATCCTTACCGACTATTCTGGCCTCAATCTCACTCCCTTTGGGGCAGGCAAGTGAAAGAATCGATAGAATGCTCGAGCCATCCACCTCCCGAGCATCCTTTCTTAGATACAATTTTGCCTCATACTTGCCTGCCAACCCCACTATCTGACCAGCTGCTCGGGCATGCATTCCGAGTTCATTGATTACTTTTAACGATCTTATCTCTTCCATGATTGCTTAAATCTAATAAGATAATTATCAATTGTCAATAACAGAGATGGGTCCCTCTCTTTCCTTCCGACCTTCAACAATAATAGTATGTTCGCCCCTAATCCTCTCATCCTTCAGTAAAGATAGTATCTCCCCGACTGACCCCCTTTTTATCTCTTCAAAAACCTTTGTCATCTCTCTGGCAAGAGCAATGTTCCTGTCACCCAGAATCTCGTACATATCGGTAAGCATCTTAACCAATCGATGGGGAGATTCAAAAAAAATCATGGTTCGCCATTCAGACTTTAGATTTTCCAGTTCCTTTCTGCGTCTCCCTTTCTTGTTTGAGAGAAAACCGACAAAGATGAATCTATCGGTAGGTAATCCAGAAGTGGAAAGTGCTGTCAACGAAGCCGAAACACCTGGAACCGGGACTAACCTTATATTAGCATCTATAGCCTCCCTCATTAATCTGGAACCAGGATCTGACAAACCAGGCGTCCCTGCATCACTCACAAGGGCAATGTCAAGACCTGACTTTACCTTCTCAAGAAGGATACGTCCTTTATAGTGCTGGTTATTGCTGTTATAGCTTGTTATTGGGGTCTTGATATTATAATGGGTGCATAGCTTCCTGGTATGTTCTCTGCTTTCAGCCGCAATCAATGCCACTTCCTTTAAGACCCTCAGGGCCCTTAGGGTAATGTCCTCCAGGTTACCTATTGGGGTAGAAACAATATAGATTTTGCCTTGATCTAACCCATTCTTGCCTTTACCGGGAACCATCAGGAAGTGCCTAGAATCATAAGTGCCTAAGGTATCCAAGATTGGGGAGATATAGACCCCTTTTGCTGTAGGTCACTTGAGGCTTTTCTAACCATCAGTAAGCCAATTCAAATGCATTTTTAATAATTTCAACTTCCTTCTTTCCATCAATTAATCTTACAGCAACCACATCAAATCTCGCCTTACTTCCCCAAAGATTGTTGGATTTCAAGTAAGCCAGGGCCACCTTTGAAAGTTGGCTCTGCTTCCTCCTGTTAACCGCCTCTTTAATCTGACCCAAGGACTCATTCTTACGTGTCTTTATCTCCACAAAAACCAGAATATCACCATCTCTTGCGACCAAATCGACTTCACCGAGAGAGCACCTATAATTTGTTTTTAGAATCCTGTAACCAAGATCTTTGAGTCTTTCTCTTGCCAGATCCTCGCCTAACTTTCCGAGGCTAATCCTTTCCTTTGTCATTCAAGGACACCCTTGAAGGTTAATCTATGAATACAGCAGGGACCATGCCTCATGATAGCCTCTCTATGCCCGGGCGTTCCGTAACCTTTGTTTAGGGAAAAGCCATACCTTGGGTATAGAGTATGGTAGCTATACATCATTCTGTCGCGATAGACCTTTGCCATAATAGAGGCCGCTGATATAGATAGAGAGAGCTCATCCCCCTTTATGATACACCTTTGATGAATGGAGAGGTCTACAGGGTGAGTGCCATCGATCAGTAGATAATCAGGTTGGGGATCCAGAGTCAAAACCGCCTGTTTCATAGCCTTTCGAGTAGCCTGAAGAATATTAATCCGATCAATCTCCTTTGAGCTTACCACTGCTATGGAAAGATCTATTGCCACTCTTTCTATGAGGGAAAAGGCCTCCTCACGAGCCCTTTCGGACATTTTTTTAGAATCCCTAACCCCGTCCAATACAATATGTTCGGGTAAGATCACAGCGGCCGCAACTACCGGACCAGCTAACGGACCCCGCCCTGCCTCGTCGACACCAGCCACCAAAGAGTGACCTGCAAGCCTGGCCAGAGATTCGTGGAACTGATTATGCATCGGTAAAGTACATCAGGCTCTTTTCTGCAATCGTTCACCTTTTTTCCTTAAGCCTGGCTGCCTTACCCCTCAATTTGCGTAAATAGTAAAGCCTAGCTCTTCTCACCTTACCCTTAGAGACTATTTTTATCTTATCTATTGTGGGAGAGTGAAGGGGAAAGATCTTTTCCACCCCGACACCATATGAAACCTTGCGCACGGTGAACGTAGCCCCTGTGGTACCCTTTCTTTTCCTGATAACCACCCCTTCAAAGACCTGGACTCGCTCTTTGTCACCCTCCTTAATCCGGCTGTGCACCCTGACTGTATCACCTGTCTTGAACGGAGGAATATCCACCCTCATCTGTTCTTTTTCCAGGATTTCTATCGGGTCCATTGCATCATCCTCCTTTACTTCAGATTAGCTATCTTTTTGCGGCCTCGCAAACGGGGAAAACAAACGATCGAGAGTTATTGCAGCTGCTGTCCTAACTGAAAGGTGATTGTAACGAGATACACCAATAATAGGCTCTAGGCAATAGTCTGCCTTTGTAATGAGCCCTTCAGCTATCCCCCAACCTGTACCAAATAAGATCATTACCACCCTGGTGCAGGCAACTATCTCCCGTGCCAATGTATAATTGACTCTTTTCCCTCTGTCCTTCCCTGCATCAGTAGCCATCAAGACTGGTGTTTCACCTTCACTATCTCTAATCTCTCCTATACATACCTCAAGGGTTGGAACAATAGAAATCAGCGACATCGCCTCTTGTCTATCCTTATTATAGTGGGCTCCATAGCCGCTTACCCAATGTTGACAAATGCGTTTGGCCAAGTCTTGCTGGTCTGTAAGAGGGTTGATAACATAGAATCTCGTCGCCCCATAAGTCTTTGCCAATCTAGCCAAATCATGGAGATCTAGGTTGGTGATTGCTGAAGCAATGATCTCTCCCCCCTTGTTGTAGACGGGATAGTGTAGAAGCCCAATATAAAACGACATGATTATCCAGCAATAATCAAGCTAAATAGGACGCAGATTTTCGCAGATATACACAGATAACATCATCATCATAAATTTAAAAATCCTGATAATCTGCGTTCTTCTGCGTCCAAAAAAGGAAATTCCTATACGCCTCATCCCTGATTACTGAGTCCTGAAGACCTGCCTTGCTCTTGTTTTAGCTCTTTCAGTATGGAGTTATCCATCTCGCTCAGACGGGTCTTCTCCAACAGATCTGGCCTTCTCTCGAGCGTTCTTTTTAAAGATTGGGTTCTTCTCCAGAGCCGGATCCTCCCGTGGTCACCCGATAATAAAACAGATGGTACTTCCTCCCCTTGAAAGACTCTCGGCCTCGTATATTGTGGATACTCTAGGAGGTAATCCTCAAAGGACTCCTCAAGGTTGGATCTTGCTCCACCCAATACGCCAGGAACCAACCGGCTAACAACTTCCACGATGATCATCGCGGGTAATTCGCCTCCGCTCAAGATGTAATCACCAATAGATAATTCCATGTCTACATACGTAGATCTTACCCTTTCATCCACACCCTCGTATCGCCCACACACTAAAACAATCTGCTTGAGCTTGGTTAAGCTCCGGGCTATTGCTTGATTAAAAAGTTGGCCTTGTGGTGTTAGCAGGATGACCTTTCTCTCCCCCTTTACCCTGGGAATCGATTCCAGGGCCCGAAAGATCGGCTCTGGTTTCATAACCATACCATCCCCGCCTCCGAACGGCTTATCATCAGTCATCAGATGCCGTCCCTCACCAAAATCTCTTATATTCACCACATGTATCTCTATCTGCCCCCCTTTTACTGCTCGCCCAATGATTCCATAATTAATCAGGGGGGCAAACATTTCCGGAAATATTGAAAGAATGTCAAATCTCATTAGAGATCTAACAAGCCTTTTATAGGTGAAATAATCATCCGTTTTTGAGCTATATTTATCTCCTTGACAACCTCGTGAATTGCCGGGATCAAAAACTCCTTGCCCTGACTCTCGACCACATAAACGTCGTTACTCAACGTAGGAAAAATCTCCTTCAGAACTCCAAGATATTGACCTGTTGTCAGATACACATCCAATCCCAAGAGCTCATACCAAAAGAACTCATCCTCATCCTTTCTTGCCAGAGAATCCTTTTTTACTAATATCCCGGCTCCTCTGAAAACCTCTGCCTGATCAATTGAACGCAGACCCGACAATCTTAAAATAAACACCGATCGGTGGGCCCTTATAGAAACAACCTTCCTTTCATGGAGCTCATTTTGGTCCGTCTTCAGAAACACAGAACCGGCCTCGAGGAATGTTTCTTTTGACTGAGCATAAGAAACTATCCTTAGTAGACCGGTTAAGCCATGCGGGCGGATAACATGCCCTATCAGAATTAGATCTCCAAGCTCTACTTTGATCAACTACTCTAAAATCTCCAGGACAGATCTCTTTTTCATCTTGGTCGAGGCCGCACCAAGTATAGTTCTCATCGCCCTGGCGGTTCTTCCTTGCTTGCCAATTACCTTTCCCAAATCTTCTTTGGCTACCCGCAGTTCAATCACAGAGGTCTGTCTTCCCTCAAGTTCGGTTACACTTACCTCCTCCGGATTATCCACAAGAACCTTTGCAATGTATTCAATCAGCTCTTTCATTTCCATCATTCTCCTCCACCTCACATTCTCGTTAAACACAGTTTAGCTTGTTTGGGAAGAAACCATGCGTACTCCCTTCTTCCGCAAAAGAGACCTAACAGTTTCCGAAAGCTTAGCTCCTCTCTGTATCCACTTTCTAACACTGTCTTCATCAATATGTACTTTGGCTGGATTTTCCAGCGGATCGTAGTACCCTAATACCTCGAGAAACCTGCCATCCCTTGGTGCCTCGGAGTCGGCCGCAACAATACGGTAAAAAGGTCTCTTCTTAGCCCCTTTCCTGGTCAATCTTATTCTTACCGGCATATCTACAGTTCTCACCCCCTTTATTTAGTTATACTATTATACGCCAAAGCTACCAATCCTGCAATGTTTTCCTGAAACTTCCCTTTCTTCTCAATTTCCTGTAACGGGTTCAGACCCCATCAGTCTAACTGAAGCCAGCCAACGAAGATAGATCTCTCAGGGTTCCTCGTCTAAACTTCTTAAGCATATTCTTTGTCTGAGCAAAATTATTAAGAAACCGATTAACATCTTCTACCCTTGTTCCGCTTCCCATAGCAATCCTCTTTCGTCTGCTGCCACTTATTATTCTATGGTCTCTTCTCTCCTCCGGTGTCATAGAATTAATTATGGCCTCAAACCTGACAAGTTCCCTTTCATCCGTCTCCAGCCTTCCTACCTTCATCATCTGTCCAATGCCTGGTATCATCTCTAGAAGCTGTTCCAATGATCCCATCTTCTGAATATATGAAAGCTGCTTCTTGAAATCCTCTAGATCAAATTCAGCCTTCTTGATCTTCCTTGCAAGTTCAAGGGCCTCCTTTTGATCAAATTCAGCCTGTGCCTTGTCTATCAGGGATAGAACATCCCCCATTCCCAGGATCCTAGAAGACATCCTGTCTGGATGAAAAGGCTCTAAGGCATCCAGCTTCTCCCCTATGCCAACAAATTTGATCGGTTTATTTGTCACCGCCATTATAGAAAGGGCTGCTCCCCCCCTTGCATCCCCTTCCATCTTTGATAAGATGACCCCCGTGATATCAATGACCTGATCAAATGCTACAGCCAGATTCACTGCATCTTGCCCTGTCATAGCATCTGCCACAAGAAGAGTCTCTGCGGGATGGACTACACCCTTAATTCTTGAAAGCTCTTCCATGAGCTCTTCGTCAATATGGAGCCTGCCAGCTGTATCTATGATCAGAATATCTGATCCAATACTTGATGCCCTGTCCAAGGCCTTCAGACAAATCTCTTCAGCCTTCTCCCTGGTGCCTGAGGGATGAACCGGGATATTAATCTCTTCTCCTATTTTACAAAGTTGCTCAATAGCCGCTGGCCTTCGGACATCCACCGGCACTAAATAGAGATGGTATCCCTTCTTCCTCAGGTAATTGGCCAATTTACCACCCGTCGTTGTTTTCCCGGAACCTTGAAGGCCAACAAGCATGAGACTGAGAGGTTTCCTGCCACTAAGGTCCAGATCCCTCTTTCCCTCTCCCATCAGCCTCGTAAGCTCTTCATGTACTATCTTAATTACCTGTTGACCTGGGGTGAGACTCTCCGATACCTCCTGACCAAGGGCCCGCTGTCTTATTTCTTCAAGGAGATTCTTGACAACCTTATAATTAACGTCCGCCTCAAGAAGGGCAAGCCGGATCCCTCTCAAGGCGTCCTGTATACTCTTTTCGCTTAATCTCCCTCGGCCCCTCAGTTCCTTGAAGATCCTGGATAGTTTTTCAGTCAGTAATTCAAACATACTTGAAAATCCTAAACAATTTAATCTTGTAATGCTATTGCTTTTTCTTTTCTATGTCAACAAAATCCTTTTTTTGCCACCCCCGTCCCGACCCGGAACGGGGCAGGGCAAGACACCAAGTCACCAAGTTCAATTGTCAATTTTCAATTTTTTGTGTCTTGGTGACCTAGTGGCGGAGTAGTCTGAAATATCCTGTTTCCGGTTGCATTTTGGCTACAATTGATTTTACAATTAAGCAGGTGGTTTTATGGAGAAAAGTAACTCCTTTACCGATGCCAACGTAGTAGTTAAGCCAACAAGGGAAAGGGGGGAACCTCTCCTTGGTCCAGATGCCATTATGGTTGCCATTCCATCAGAGCTTACCTTCATGGTTGATCTGAGCCATGCCGAGAGGGCGCTCCTGGGTAAGCTCAGTCCTTTTAAACTCTTTACAGTCAAAAGGAATAAAGATCTCCCTCTTGCATTGGCAGGACCTCTCCTGGGTGCACCGCAGGGGGTGATTGTCATGGAAAGACTCATAGCATTGGGTGCAAAAAGGATCTGGGTATTAGGATGGTGTGGTTCGCTGCAGCCATATCTTCTGATAGGTGACCTGGTAATTCCTACCACCGCTCTGTCTGAGGAAGGCACCTCCAATCATTATCCCGTGGATAAGAAGAGATGCAAAACAAGCTCTTTTCTAAACAAGAGGCTGGAAGATGCATTGTTAAAGGCCAATCTTCCCTTTAGGAAAGGTAAGGTTTGGACAACAGATGGCCTTTACCGCGAAACAGAGAAAAAAGTTGCAGCCTATGGTAAGAGAGGGTTTCTTGCCGTTGAAATGGAAATGTCTGCCCTCATAACCTTGTCTGTCTATCGTTCGGTACAATTGGCTGGTCTGCTCATTGTATCGGATGAACTCTTTTCTCTTGAATGGCATAACGGAATTGGTGCTAATACATTACGAGAGAAAAGCAGGGATGCTGGTCGCTTGCTTCTCGATCTGTGCATGGGTGGGGGCTGAGGAGATAGCCATGGAAGAAAAAGAAGCGGCCAGGAAATTAGTTGAAGAAAAGAGGGGAAGGGTAAAGAAGACTCATTAGGGATTCTAGGCAAGGGAAGCTAAGATGCACAATATCAGAGCTCATCTCATCATTGAAGGAAGGGTCCAGGGTGTCTGGTTTAGAGATTCAACAAGAACGGAGGCAATCAAGTTGGGCCTGGTCGGCTGGGTTAAGAATCGGTTCGATGGAAGTGTTGAAGTCGTTGCTGAAGGGCGAAGAGGAAAGGTAGAAGAGTTGATAGAATGGTGCCATCATGGACCTCCAGCAGCGAGGGTATCGAGGGTTCATGAAATCAAAGAGGATTTTACTGGAGAGTTTGATTCCTTTAGGATAACGTTCTAAATCGCTGCTGGTTGCTCCTTACTGGTTGCTGGTTAAAAAACACAAGTAGCCAAAAAGGGGCAACGAGTAAGATGAAAGGGTATTTTGATGACGAAAAAATTACATGTTCTTCTCGCTGCAATTGCCCTATTACCTGTCCCGCTTTTTGCTGGCTGTGGAACGAGTGCCTCGTTCGAGTCAAGGGGATTGCCAGATAATGATTGGCCAAAGAAAAGGGTTATGGTTATGCCTGCTACTGATCTCACCGGGATACCTTTAGATGAATTAATAGATACAGTAAGTGAAGAATTCAGTAAGATTTTAGGAAAAACTGGATTCTTTGATGTGTATCACCACAACAAAGCCAAGAAGTTTCTTTTGTTCAAGCCAGGAGAGCCCGTTGATCCAGGATTAATGAGAAAGGCCGGAGAGATGGGCATGAATGCCATTATCTTCGAAACCATAAACCCTATTGAGACAAGCTCCGTCAAATCAGGGATTTGGCCGTCTAGGGAAAAGGCCCACAGATTTACTGTATCAATAAACATAGATATAGTGGATGTTGATAGGGGAACAATACTTCTCAGCAAAGAGATAGCTGACAAGATTACCGTACGAGATGAGGAAACTGAAAAAGGAAAGGAGAAATCTAGTGATGTAGAAATAAAAAAAAGGGTCCTCAAGGAATGCCTCCTGGATATGCTCGAGAAAGCAGCAATGGCAGCGAGCCTTTTACTCAACCGGGAGGTTTGGACAGGGAGGATAGAGTCTACAGATAACAAGAGGATTATTATCAATGCCGGTCGCGATGCGGGGCTGAGGCCAGGGATTGTGCTTGAAGTCTTTGACAAAGCTGAATGCATCACCTCGTTCAAAGGGCAAACCTACCAGTTACCGGGGCCAAAGGTGGGAGAAATAAAAACTGTTGGAATAGAGCCGCGTCATTCCACCGCTGAGCCTATCACTGGAACTGATTTCAAGGCAGGTCAGATAGTGAGGGTCAAGGATTAGGAGGAAAGCATCTCCCTGGCGTGTGCAAGGGTCTTTTCAGATATAACCCTGCCACCAAGAAGCCTAGCAATCTCATTGATCCTGCTTTCCCGGTCCAATGAGCTAATAAAGGCCCGGGTTCTGCCTCTAGTAACCTTCTTTTCAACCAGGAAATGAGTCTCCCCGCAGGAGGCTATCTGAGGAAGATGGGTAATGCACAAGATCTGATGGTAATTGGCAAGTGACCTCAGTTTTTCACCAACAGTAGCAGCAGTGGCTCCCCCGATACCAGAATCAACCTCATCAAAAATAAGGGTTTCAACCAAACCGAATCGAGCTAGTATAGTTTTTAGGGCAAGCATGATCCTGGATAGTTCCCCTCCTGAGGCAATCTTGGCCAACGGTCTTAAATCCTCACCCACATTCGGTGATATCGTGAATTCCAAGACATCCATTCCGTCTGCGGTAAGAGTAGAATCAAGCATGTCTGGTGGAATAGTATCACCAACTGGGCTTGGGGAGCTGAATCTGATTCTAAATCTGGTCCCAGGCATATCCAATAGATGGAGCTCCTCTTCCACCTTTTTTTCAAATGACTCTCCTATTTCATGTCTCCTTAAAGAGAGACTGGTAGCCAGTGTCAATAGAGTTTTCTTTTTCTCCTCCAGCTGGGCCTCAAGCTTTTTCAGCTCCTCCTTCTTCTGGGTCAATCGATACGCCCTTTGAGAAAGCTCCTCCTTAAATGACAGTATGCTCTCCACAGAGGAACCATATTTCTTTTTCAATCGCCTGATGAGTTGCAATCTCTCTTCAACTTCCTCCAACCTTCTTGGATCGAGCTTGAGCTTAGAGTAAAACTCCCGTAACTCCAAGGCCAAATCCTCCAACTGAAGCTGGGCTGATTCCAAGTGTTTCTTATAGCGGTCCAAGTGAGGATCAATATCTACCCCCTTATCCATGTCTTTTCCTAGCAGGCTCAAGACAGATAAAACAGATTCCTCCTTTTCATAAAGCGCCTGATAGCTCCTAAAGACTATGTCCATTAACCTCTCAGCATGTATGAGTCTACCCTTTTCGGTCTCAAGCGTGCTGTCCTCACCTGGGATAAGTTTTGCCTCTTCAATCTCCTTTATCTGAAATTGAGTAAGCTCTCGCCTTTCCTCTTCTTCTCTTAAACTGGCCCTCAGTCTTTCTGCCTTTTCCTTAAGAGCGTAATAATCCCTGTAAAGCTCATTGAGCTTAATCCTCTCTATAGTCAAGCCACCAAAATCATCCAAGATAAAGAGATGCTTATCAGGCCTGAGTAAGAGCTGATGCTCGTTCTGCCCGGAGACACTTATCAGATTAGGCCCCAACTGAGAAAGTATCTGAAGTGTGGCCAGAGAGCCGTTAATCCAAACCCTGCTCTTACCCTCTCTCGAGACGGTCCTTTTTATCAACATTTCACCATTAAAAGGTATGTCCATGTTGTCTAAGGATTTGGAGAGGAGAGATTCTGCCGGCAGTTGAAAAAGGGCCTCAACCAAGGCCCTTTCGGCACCGGTCCTAACAAGATCGGGGGATGCCCGCCCCCCCAAGATGAGATTAACTGCATTGATAATAATTGATTTTCCTGCACCAGTCTCTCCGGAGAGGATATTTAGTCCTCCTGAAAAGTTGACCGACAGAGAGTCTATAATTGCAAAATCAGTAATAGTAAGTTGCGCCAGCATAAATCAGATTTGCTCCCAGGTTACCCTGATCACCTCTTGATAGGTTGTCTCACCATCGAGCATCTTTTTGATGGCATTTTCCCTGAGGGTCACCATACCCTCCTTGCAGGCAGCCTGCCTAATCATATCCGCACCGCCTTCCTGCGCAATCAAATCCTTTATTGGCTCTGTAACAGGTAGAACCTCGAAAATGCCAGCTCTTCCCAAGTAGCCTGTTCCCCTACACTCTATGCAACCTCGACCCCTCTTGAGCTCGATCATCCCTTTCTTTCCCGTCTCGATACCCATGGCCATGAGATCATCGGTACTAATCTCAAAGGTCTCTGTGCAATGAGGGCAGATCTTGCGTAAAAGGCGTTGAGCCAAAACACCATTCAGGGTGGCATCTATAAGAAATCGGGGAACACCTATGTCCACCAGCCTGGCAATAGCCGAGGGGGCATCGTTGGTGTGGAGGGTCGAGAGCACCAAGTGCCCTGTCAAGGCTGCCTGAATAGCATTCTGTGCTGTCTCCAGATCCCTCATCTCCCCGATCATAATAATATCAGGGTCCTGCCTTAGGATATTCCTCAAAATGCTCGCAAATGTTATACCCACTGCCGGCTGGACAGCTATCTGGTTGAAATCCTCATAGACCATCTCGATGGGATCTTCCACCGTGGTGATGTTGTTCTCCTCATCAGATAGATATCTCAATGTAGAATACAGTGTAGTTGACTTCCCACTGCCGGTAGGACCACATACCAGAACAAGACCGTGGGGAAGATTGATGAATTGCTCGTAGCGTACCAGGTCCATTGATGTCATACCGAGCTCGCCGATATCCTGGAAGAGGATATCTGGATCCAGGATCCTCAAAACACTCTTTTCACCAAAGGCCGTAGGTATAGTTGAGACCCTGATCTCCGCCTCAACCCCTTGACCCCTGTCAATCTTCATCCTGCCATCCTGTGGACGTCTTTTTTCTGCCATATCGAGGCGGGAAAGGGCTTTAACTCTGGAAATGAGAGCTCCATGAACACTTCTTGGCAACTCGTAGATAGAATGCAAGACACCATCGATCCGCAGCCTGACCAGACTGGTATTCCTCTTAGGCTCAATATGAATATCGCTGGCCCTTTGATCAAAGGCATAGTTGAAGAGGTGGTCAACGGCATTCACAATGTGCCTGTCGTCTGATGGGAGATCTCTGACTTCCCGGAGCTTTACGTACTGCTCCAGGTTACCGAGGTCAATTGTAGGGCCAGAAAACTGCTCCTCGGCTGCGGCGATTGATCTTCTGAAGCCATAGAATTCATCTATGAGTCTGATAATATCAGATTTGCTCGAAACTACTGGTTTGACTCTTAATTGGCTGACCCTGCTTATATCCTCCATGACCTCAAGATTATGAGGATTTGGTGTGGCTACAGTAAGCCAACCACCTTGAACGGCTACAGGTAAAACGAGATGCTTCATGGCAAATGACCTGGGAATGGTCGTTGTCACCAAATTTAGATCAAGCTTGAGAGGATCTATCTTCTTGTAATCTATTCTCCACTCCTCAGCCAGGGCCTGGAAGATAGTTTCTTCATCGAGCTCCCTCGTTGGGTCATCTTTCCTGTCGAGTTTCAAAAAAGAGATAATATCAATTATAGTTATAGGATTCATTATTCTCGAAGAGGAGCCCCCTGATGCACCCCTTATCATCTGGAGTTTCTCCAATTTTTGGCGGAGGGTATCCTTTTCTTTGAAAATCTCCTCCTTTTGTTCTTTTGATATTAGACCCCTCTTTAAGAGGATGCTACAAACCCTTTCTGCGGACAAAGGAGAAGTAAAATCTTTTGCCATGATGCCAATAACCTTTCCTTACTTTTCATAAAAAAATATCATTTTCCGCTCCCACAATCAAAGCCTTTTTACCTGACCATTCCTTTCAGCAAATATGCTCTGGGCCAAGACCAAATCCTCACCTGTATCTATACCCATAACCTCCTCCTCCTCTTCAACAACAATAAAGCCAACCGTAAGTCCATCACTATGCATCGACTCAACCAAATCAGTAATGAAATACTCCTCGACAACTACGATCCGACCATCTCTCTCCTTCTCTACCTGATGAGGTCTCTGCTTTAATTTCTTGACGTGATTAAGCAGAGCGGACCTCTTGGCTGCGTATATACCGGAGTTACAGACCTCAAAATGGGCTTGCCTCTCTAATGGATATTCCTTCCAGTATCTCCACTCAGTGATCCTTTTAACCTTTCCATCTTCTATTTCCAAGATACCATATTGGGCTCTATCCATTGGTTTGAAGCCCAAGACAACCAGATCCTGATCTTTGAGCTGGCTGATAAGGTTATGATAGGTAGCCCGCTTCACAAACGGAATATCTCCCATCGTTATAATAAGATGTTTTTGGTCTATCTGCTCCAAAAAACCCTCGGCCGCGATAAGGGCCCCCCCTGTTCCATTGAGGACAGGTTGATCATAGTAAGAAACGCCAAAATCACGAGTTACCGTAATCACCTCATCTTTTCCGTGGTGTATCACCAAGGCCTTTGGTCCTCTTGGGAGATTTCTAATAACTTCAAAAATAATAGGATATTCTCCCTCAAATGGATTTGATCCAGGCTTTAAGGGGAGGAGAGTCTTGTTACCAGAAAAAGCCCTCATCCTGCTTCCATACCCAGCAGCAAATATTATAGAGGCGGCCTCCATTTCCTGTACCATCTCTCTTTTAGGCACTC
This sequence comes from Desulfobacterales bacterium, assembly GCA_013375385.1. GTDB lineage: Bacteria > Desulfobacterota > DSM-4660 > Desulfatiglandales > B25-G16 > JABXJZ01. Next base: position 1,452 of record JABXJY010000002.1, on the reverse strand, counting down.
CTTTCTATTTGTTCAATCATCAAACACTCGGTTTCTCTTTCTCATCTCCTCGAGTCCTTGTTTTTTCCTCTATTGTCCTTTCTAACCCTTCAATGAGCAACATAAGTTGAGGCCGGATAGAATGGGCTCGAAGTGGATTTTAAAGATCATCTTCTTTCGTTGCATCAATCCTCATCCAGATCCTATATAATTTCTCACCACCCTCTTCAAAGCATTTGTACCCTGTAGAGTCAACCTCTTCTACCATAACCTCGCCCAACTCTCTGCATTGAGACAACCAGTTTTTGAAATGCTCCCCACCACCAAAATAGACCTTTCTCCATCTGTTTCCTTCCTCGTCTATCCTCTCCTGAACAAGCTCTTCTTCGGCCATTCTTTCCTGAATTATTCCTCCTGAGCATTCTTGCTGGTCAACCATCTTCCATCCCTTCCTTAGGATTTACTCATATACACCTGATTCAATTCTTATGACCTTACCCCTAGTTTAATCACACTTCTAGAAAAATGGCCATTCCTCAAATAAAAAGGGGATGGCCCATAGCCTCCTTTCTTGATTATTCTTGCGTAACGATTCTAATGTAATTGTAATCAGAAAATGTGTCAACCCAGAGATGATTGAGGCCTTTGCATATCGTTACTCATGTGTACAATGAACACATAGCCTTTTATCCATTCACTGCTCCTAGGTCTGTCACGTCCTTGGCCCTGAGCCAGGACTCCTCCGTCCTCATCCTCCTCATTATTTCCTTGACAGGCTGTACCTGTTTGGTAACTATCATACGACCATTTTACTAACTGCTGAAAGATAGGAGGTTATCCATGTTTCAGACGAAGATCACGGAGATGCTGGGCATCAAGTACCCCATTATCGGAGGAACCATGATGTGGATCATGACGCCGGAATTTACCGCTGCCGTCTCCAATGCAGGGGGCTTGGGTATCCTGGCTTCGGCCATGTATGAAAGCCGGGAGGCATTTGCCGAGGCCGTAGACCGCGTTCTCGACCTTACAGACAGGCCGTTTGCCGTCAACATCAATCTTTTTCCCATGATGCGCCCCATTGACAATAATGAGTACATGGACGTTTTGGTTGAAAAGGGTATTAAGATCGTGGAGACATCGGGGCACTCTGCGCCTGCGGACCTGTGTGTCCGGTTCAAAGAAGCGGGAATGATCTGGATCCACAAGTGTGTGGGAACCCGCTATGCCCTTAAGGTCCAGGATATGGGAGCCGACGTTATTACGGTGGTCGGCTATGAGAATGGAGGGGCTACCGGCAAACTGGATATCGGCACCCTGGTCCTGGTGCCACGGGTGGCGGAGAGCGTCAAGGTACCGCTGATTGGTGGTGGCGGCGTCTCGGACGCCAGGGGATTTCTTGCCGTATTGGCCCTGGGAGCCCAGGGCGTTATTATCGGCACCCGTCTGCTTGGTACCCGGGAGGCGCCGCTC
>JABXJY010000042.1 GCA_013375385.1 Desulfobacterales bacterium | reverse complement strand
AGTATTCAACCAACTCACGTTCCAGGCAACACTATACAGCAGTTGCCCCAGAGCAAAGGTCACCAACAGGAAGTAGATTCCAGATACTCGCAGAGCTATGATCCCGAATACAGCAGCTACAATGGTTGCCGTTAGGAGGCCAAGAGGTGCGCCAATCCAAAAGAGGTCAGTCCCGTAGTGGAGCTTTAGTATAGCAACGGTGTATCCCCCCGCTCCAAAGTAAGCGGCATGCCCGAGGGAAATAAGGCCCGCATAGCCAAAAGCGAGATTAAAGCCCATTGCAAAGAGGGCGAAAATAAGAAACCGCGTCATCACGCTTTGAGTATATGAGGACAAGAAAGCAGGTAATATGACAAGGATGACCACACCGACGACATGAGGAGCGAGGTTAATCCCTTGACCTAGCCTCGGCCTAGTAAAAGTCTCCTGACCGCCTGTCTTCATCTTCTAGGCCCTTCTCCCCAGAAGGCCACTTGGTCTCACAAGCAAAATGATGATCATGGTGAAATACATGGTAAACATGGCAAATTTTGGGAACAAGGCTCTGCCAAAGGCATCAATGACGCCAATCAGGATACCCCCCAGCAGTGCCCCTTGCACAGAACCTACACCACCGACAATGATAACAATCAGTGCCAAAAGTAAAATTTCCAGTCCCAGTGCATTATACACACCCAATAGCTGTGCTCCTAGTACGCCGGCCAATCCTGCTATGAACGAAGCGACAAAGAAGACAACGGCAAAAACCCGCTCCAGGTTTATGCCGAGTCCCATAGTCATCTCTTTGTTATCCATTCCCGCCCGAACCATAGCTCCAACCCGAGTCTTGTCCTGAAGCCACCACAAGACAATAGCCAATATGACCCCGATGAGGATGATAGCCAATCGGGCCTTGGGATATGCCCTGCCAAGGATTTCGATGGAACCGGACAAGACCTTGGCCGTGAAGGGCATTCGAGGCCACCCTCCCCAAACCCAGAGAGACAAGTTGGTCAGGATGTAGACGAAGCCAAAGCTTAGCAGGACTTGCTCATTTGGTTGCTTGTACAGATGACGTAAAAACCCTCGCTCGATCACCAAACCCGTGAACCCGGCCGCCAGACCTCCTGTTAAGAGACCAAGCGCAAAGGGCGCTCCAAATTTCACCGCTATAGTCCACCCCACATACCCGCCAACCATATACAATACGCCGTGAGCCAGGTTGATGATATTCATGGCCCCCATAACTACGGACATCCCGGATGCTATCAGAAATAACACCATCCCATACGATAGTCCATTCAGCAGATTGATTGTGACCTGCTCCATGGTAAGTATCCTTCCCTATACGCCCTACCTACTGAGCCATACATTGAAGATAAGGGCAGATTGGGTAAGAGTTCCAATCTGCCCCCACTCAACCACTACTTTACTAGTCTGGGGTCGAGCACCTGAGGATAAACCTTGATAGGATCCCACACATACTTCCCGTTTATCACCTTGGCTTCGACAATATACCCGTCGGTAATGGCAATGCCCTCGGGCGTAAAGGACAGGGGACCCTGTGGCGTAGCTAATTGAACCCTAACCACCGCTCGCCACAGTCTATCGAATGACTCGTCGCCTCCCGTAGCCTTTAACGCTGCTAGGATTGCAGAGGTAATACAATAAGAGTTATTCTCCAAGCCACCGGGTGTCCTTCCAAAGCGTTTTTCCATGGCCTCCACCCACTGGTTGTTCACTGGGTCATCCCTGGACCAAATGTACGCGGCTTGGCCCCGCACACCGATAACATTATCTCCAAGCTCCTCCATCACTGCCTGGGGCAAGTCGGCCGCCAGGGTCGTCCCCAAGAGAGGCATCTTGACCCCAAATTCGCGGTATTGGGTAATCAAGCGGGCACTCTCTGCAGTGTTGGGCACAAAGAATGCGACACAATCGGCATCCTTCAGGGTAGAGTGGTAGGGGCCGAAATCTGCTGTACCAACGGGGACAAACACCTCCTGAACGGCCTTTCCCCTTTTTTCTTCGAAGCCCATACGGACGCCCTTCATGAAACCGTGGCCACCCGCGTAATCAGAGGTGATCATGACCATGGTCTTGTAACCGCTATCATGTGCATACCAGCCCAGCGGGAGGGTCAGACCAACGAGTGTCGTCGGATAGGTTAACCAGTTGCGGTAGTCACCCAATTTAATATCACCGCAGTAAAGGGTCGTGATCAGGACTTTCTTATTGGCCATATAGGGGGCTATTGCCAGGTGAGCATCGCCCATGAGCGGCCCGATAATGATTTTTGCCTTGTCCCTTTCCACCAATTTTCTGGCTTTCTCGAGACAGACGGTAGCATCAGTAGCCCCGTCCTCTACGATAAGTTCTATCGGCCTTCCTGCAACCTGATTGTTATTCTCCTCGAGCGCCTTCACGATGCCGTTCTTGAATAGCGGGCCTAACATTGCGGCAGGCCCGGTAAAATTCAGGACAGCTCCTATCTTTAGCGGTTTCCCAGGCGCGCCAAAGGCCACAGAAGCTGGTACCAGAATTGCCAATAACAATACGATAAGTATAAGTTTTTTCATTTTCGGTCCCTCCTTAATTGTAAAAGATAAAAACGGTCATTCCCCATTCTCTTCTTCAGATCACCCCCTTTCATTTCACATCTAGCTGTGGAACGGCTGGACGGCGAACAAGCCTTCCAATTCCCTCTCACCATCCCTTCTCTACTCACGAGCCGTCGCAAGCACAACTCGCGAGAGCTCTACTTCTTGGGTTTCCTGTCGAGCCTGGATCTCGTGAAGTTGAACTCACAGAATTGATTGGTGAGACAAAGCTGTGAGGGGAAGTTGAACACCCATTCTTCGAACAGGCCGGCCAGCTTCAGGTACGTCTCAAAGATGGCGTAGTTGCAATCCACCTGAATCTTTTGGTTGTACTCCTCCGCCTCTTTAGGCGGGAGCACATTCCAGATCACCTGGGTGGTGTACGGACAATCGTAGCACCGCAGGGTGACCCTGTTTTCGGTGTCCTCCACAATCTCCATCGGATTGCCGAACAGTGCAAAGCTCTTGATCATGATCTGAGCAATGTCATGGATGGTGAACTTGTCTTCGGGCTTCTTGCCGATTAGCTCGCAGAGGCCCGGCCACTCCAGCTTGGAACGGAGCTCCCACATCTTGGCGTACAGCTGAGGGCCCCTCTCCGGTCCCACCTCCTCTTCCATGACCTTGAAGGCCGCGTAGTCATGAAGCGTCCACAGAGTCATGGCATCATTGTATGCCTTCTCCCATGTGTACTCCGGATGGACCTTCATGAGTTCACGCATATTCTCGATAAAGCTCTCGTGCCGCATGTCTTTCGCGTTCTTACCCATAATACACCCCCTTCTGATGTTTTGTAGAGAAATTCATTGCTGAATTCCTATCTGCCTTCTCGCTCTCCCAACTGGCTCCGAATTCATCACCTCCTTTTATCCTGGAATGTAAATCAGCAAATGGGCGCATATGCACCACTTCCCCCCGTATCAGGTTCATACCCCTGGCTATCTCCGACTTCTCTTTCATTGCTTTTCCATAGCCTTTATTGGCAACCTCCAGTATGTAAGGGGGCGTGGCACTGGTTGGGGCAAAAGTTGACGTTCTTGATCCAGCGCCCGGCATGTTGTTTACGCAATAATGAGCGGCCTCTTCCTCAACATAGGCAGAGTTCTCGTGGGTCGTTGACCGACTTGTCTCACGGCATCCTCCTTGATCGATCTTTGGTCAAATTAAACATACATTAATCGCTTCAGGAAAGCCCCATTTGACTGGCAACGGCTGCTCCGTCGTAATATTCCGTAATTCTTCGGATCTTCCCTCCCTCGATCTTGAAGATATAGGCTATTCGGATGTCTACAAATTTCCCGGTTGCAAGCGCTCCTCGAAAATCTGCCTTGTGAGTGCCACTCCAGCGGACCTCCACAAGAACCTGGTCCTGGCCAGAGAAGATATTCAGAGTCTCCGCCTTGCTATCCGGGAATCCCGCAAAAAGCTCCCGATAGCTACTGGCAATCCGGTCACTACCTTCTGCCGGAGGAGGGTCTGCCACCTCATCTCCCACAGCATCCTCCCAACAGAGCGCACTCATCTGATCAACATCATATTCATTCATTGCATTCAGCCATTTTTTTGCGATTTCAATTGCTTCGCTCATTTCTTGCTCCCTTTTGCTATGAAAATCTCTATCTCTATTTTCTCCTTTCAAACCTCACTCGGCAGGTTTCATCACCACAACATTGAAACTTGTCCATGGTAAAGGAAAATTTATCGAAAACCCCCAACGCCTTCAAAATTGCATCATAGTAGTTTACAGAAGTAGCCGCCTCTGTTTTCAAGGTCATCGAGCGCGCCTTTTCCTCGCCCAGGATCGCCTTCATGTTTGCATAGTATGAGCAAACTCCCAGCTCTGCCTCATGAACATCCTGGCTTTGTTTGGTGACATGATAGGGTATGCCTATTGACTCCCAATAGGCTTGTGAAAGCTTTCCAAGCATGTTCATATCAATATCGGATGGGTCTTTTATTCCGAGGGTTTGTTTCCAATGATCCAGGGATCCAAGGGCAAACTTTTCCCAGAGACTCATGTAGATTCTCAAACCATCTTTCGCGCCCAGGTGCTTTTCTAGATACGTATAAGCACTGAAATCATAAATCGTAAAGGCTTTCAGCCAGTTTAGAAAGGCCTCTTCCATGTATTCTCCCATTCCGATGATGGCTGGGTGGTTTCTGTCGTTCAATATTTCAGCAAGTGTCTTGTTGATCTTATCGATGTCAGGTTTTTCATCTATCCCCAGGACTTCATTGGCCTTCTCTAATCCCACTGTGTAAAAATAGCCCCAAAGGTCGTAAAGAACCTTTTCCCTTAAGGTCGGATCAGCCACATTTTCTTTCAGACCATCCAGAAGGTTCTGGTTGTGAAACGCCGTCCCCTGCGACCAGATGTAGATGTCATCCTCTGGCGTATGTCCAACTTCTTTAAGGGCAGGGAAAGCCGGATTCTGCAAAACCTGCTCTCTTGATTCCATATTATCCTCCTTTTCTTGTTAAGATGTTATCATTGATTGGCCAATCTCCAGGCGACAATGGCAACAGTTTCACCTAGGGCCTTGAGACTATTTGGGTTAACCTTATCAATGGTATCATGGATCGAATGGTAGTAAGGATCGTCTGCTCCCCAGAAGACCGTGGCAGGAACCCCGATCTGATTGAACCGGCCTTCCTCGGGAACCCCCCAGGCCGCTGTCATTCTTCCAAAACCGTATCCTAAATCGGCGGCCACCTCGTCCGCCATATTCATCAGCCAATCAGGATGGATGATGGGATCGCAATCCGGCCACTCTCCCCTCTCTACCTGCTTGACGATGCTCCCTACGGAAATCATATCCATATCGAGCAAGGCCTTCATGTTTTTGACGAGATCTGCCTTATGAACGTGGCAGTAAGTCCAAGCCCCTGGAGTAGCATCCTCCTCGGCAGTGGTGGAAATGAATTCAAGGGTTCTCTTGGGCCTGGTTCCGCTCAGAACCCGGACTATTTCCAACAAGGTTCCGGTTCCCGAACCGTTATCGTTGGCCCCAGGAGCGATTGCATTGTCTCGATGAGCCAAGATACCAACCCTTTCCTCGGGAAATTCCGTTCCTTTGATAAAACCGGAGATAATGACCGATTCCCTCTCTTCAAGCAAGGTTTTTGTTTCCATTTGAACCCTACAGTTACCCGTGGAGAGGACGTGCATAAGCTTGAGTCCCCCGACAGCAGAGATACAGATAGCAGGAAGCTTTCGTTCGCAGAAACGATTCTCTAGGTTGGAATTTCCCGCCTCCATACTCATACGGTAGGGCCATGGCATGGGATGGATGAAGATCATTCCCACAGCCCCTGCGCGAGCTGCCCTGTCAGCAAAGGTACCTAGCCAGAACTTTGAGTAACCCAGGGTTTCCTCGGTGAGAATCACAATTTTCCCCTGGACGTTGACTCTCTTGTAGTCTTCCTCTTGGCCATCTCCAATCAAAACCGCATCGGCTTCAACGCCTCCTGCAGGGGTTGATGGCGAAAATAATGGGACAACACCTTCCAGTTCTTCGCCAGTTGAAAGGACCTTCAAAAGTGGTTTCTCATCTTCAAAAGTGAGGGCTCGAAAGGGAGTTTCTTTGATCTCCAGACCATAGGCCTTAAGTTGATCTTCTATATACTTGATAGAGTCTTTGTCTCCTTGGGTTCCCACAAACCTGTATCCGATTTTAGCTAGTTCTCTAACATGGCTCAAGGCCTTAAGACCTGAAATCTGACGCTGAAGACTCAATTCAAAATCCGTGATCATTCCGTATCTCCTGTTTAGATCTAACGCCTATGCATCAAAATCACAACCTGAAAGGACACCTATTTACCTCTCCGCAGGACTCTACCGGGCTTAATTGGATGAAACTCGCCTTTTTCTACGAGAATCTGACCGTTTACAATGACATATTCGATACCTTCAGGAAATTGTCGGGGCCTATCGTAAGTGGCCCTATCGATGATTCGTTCCTCATCAAGGATGACTAAATCTGCAAAGAACCCCTCCCGGATGAGCCCCCTGTCTTTCAATTCGAGTCGGTTCGCTGGGAAAGAAGTCATCTTACGGACAGCCTCTTCAAGGGGCAATAGCTTCTCTTCTCTCACATACTTTCCCAGAATTCTTGGATAGGTCCCATAGGCTGCCGGATGGGGAAGTCCCGTCCCTATATCTATCGCATCGGTGGCAAATCCTCCTAGCCGATGAGTAATTAATTGACGAAGAGGTACATCAGTACCTTTGTCTCCAGAAACTCCGAATATGAGCTGACTTATAGCTCCGTGTTCTTCAACTAGTAAGTCACTTATTGCATCGAAGGGAGATTTACTCACCTTTTCCCCAACTTCCCTTAGGTTTAGCCCTTCGTATTTCTTGTTACTTTCACTCGGTATATATCCAATATAGATATTTTCCCATCCTGTTGCTTTAACGATATTATGTGGCCAAGATCCCTCTTTCCACGTGGGCCAGCCGGGAACCATCTCCTCAATGTCCTCCTCTATCTGCCTTCTCGTCTCTGCATGTTCCAGTCGTTCTGCTAATCCCTCCCATCCTCCTTCCAGCGCCCAGGGAGGATAAATGGCGATCATCATGGTCATGGCCGCCGGATAGGGGAACATATCATAGGCTATGTCTATGCCTCGTTTTCTGGCCCCTTCCTCCATCTGTAGCGATTTCTCAATCTTATCCCAATGCTCCCGTCCTACCGCCTCATTATGTGATCGATGAACGCGACATCCAGATCCTTCCCCAATTCTAATGAGTTCCCTTTCAGCGAAAAGATTCGTCTCACTCGAGCCCCTGACATGGCTGGTTACGAGTCCGTTGTATCCTTTAACGACCTTGGCTAGTTCTATGAGTTCCTTAGTATCTGCGTACATCCCTGGCGCATAAATCAAGCCAAGGGACATGCCAAAGGATCCCTGTTCAAGGGTGTCAGCGAGATATTCTCTCATCAATTCCAATTCGTCGTGGGATGGCCTTCCACTGCGAAATCCCATCGCAATGGCTCGAACTGCTCCGTGCCCTGTCAGGGTCCCCACATTGACAGGCACGCCATTTTGCTCTAACAGTGAGAGATAATCAGCCATGATTTCCCAATCCCATGGTAGATCCTCAGGTGCCATCCACCCTGTAAAGGCCTTCATCAGATCCCTTGACTTTTTGGAAAGGGGCGCCACTGATATTCCACAATTGCCTAGAATTTCTGTTGTGATTCCCTGTCGGATTCTACCTTCTAGATATTTGAGCTGTTCGTCACTGGCAAAAACCAAATCCGCATGAGAGTGTTGATCAATAAACCCCGGACATACTATCAAGCCCTTGGCCTCGATGGTTTTCTCCGATTCACCACCTCTTATGTGACCTACTGTCAAGATCTTTTCCCCTTCGACAGCGAGGTCAGCATAAAACCATGGGTTTCCTGTGCCATCCACGATCTTAGCATTTTTGATCAAAAGAGAATACATTACGCCTCCCTTCATCGAGCAGGGCATTAGACTAATTCTGCCGTCTTGACCTTCAATGCCTTCATGGTCTCCCGGACATAATCGATTGAGCTTTTTGAATCTTCAGCGAGAAACTGAAGATCTTCCCGCGTAGGTACATAGCCCTCTGTTATCTTCATGGCTCTTTCAATATAAGAGTGGCGGATCTTTTCCATATCGATGTCTTCAATCTCAATCTGATCAACCCTTTCTGGAATGACAATCGCTTTACCAGGAACATTTTCCTTGGGATTTCCACGTCTTACCTCGATTCCATTCTCTCTTGCAAAGGTCAGTTGAGAGGAGGGCAGCTTTCCAGCAGCGGTGTATTCTGTTTCCTGAACTACGAGGATCTGATCTCTGTCCAATTCCCTGGCCAGAGAGATAGCGCCAGCTAATGAGGTATTTCCAGCAGGGCCTCTTTCTATACCTTCGAGCTTTGCCAGCAGTTCCGTTGTATAAAAGACCTCTCCCTGGGTTACTGATAAATAACGATCTAAATACCTAAGGCCACGAGCACAGTTTCTTGGTACATCTGTTCTATCAGGCCAGGTAAGAAAAGGTATCCCAAAACCCGTATGCCCAGTTGTAAAAGACTTCCGATTGAAATCAATATCACTCGCCATATGAAGCCCTTGGAGATCCACAGAGACCCCTACGACAACGGTGTTGTGGCTCCCCGCCTTCTTCAATCCACGGGCCGTCCCTGTAACATTACCTCCTCCGGCATGGGTAATGATCGCCATGTCAGGAAATCGTCCTTCTTTTTGAAAAACCTGCTGAGCCAACTCGTGCCCTAGGGTCTCAATACCCCTCACACTCGTAGGAACATAGAGCGAGGCACTGAAAAATCCTGTTTCTTCCAAAACTCGAAGCATGATATAAAAGAGCTCCGGACCTACGGTTAACTGCCAAACTTCCGCTCCATAAGCCTCGCAAGCCCTTGTTTTTTCAAGTATCTCTGGTTGCCCTACCTTCCTGCTGTCGTATACCTCTTGAAGAATAATAGCTTTCAGACCACGTTTGGCAGCCTGGGAAGCTACCGCAGCTCCGTAGTTCCCTGAACTGGCGGCCACCACCCCTTTGTATCCTAGCCTTTTAGCATGAAAGACAGATAAAGCTGCCCTGCGATCCTTAAAGCTCCCACTTGGATTAGCTGCCTCATCTTTGACAAAAATCCGTCCACCTCTTCCAGGGAGCGAAATTGATCGGACCAGTTCGGTTACATTCTTTAACTCCACTAATGCTGTCTTACCGACTCCGGTTTCTTCTAATATTCCTTGCACATCTTCCCAAGAATATTCGCAGGAATTCATAAGTCCTTCGTAATCGAAGGCAATGGGAGATATTTCAAACTTATCATAGTCGATACCCGTCGCTTTCTTTAAGATATCTTTTTTCCTTGACATGACTGCAGGGTAACTATTATCCATGTGCTCTGCCCCTTATAATCCCTTAAGTTTTCTCTAACTGTCTCCTAACTCCATTACCAATTGATACAAGTTCCTTTTGTGGTTCTCCAAAATTATGATCATAAATGGGGCTAACCTGATAAAGGATTCCCGAGATCTCTCTACCGATAAATGTTTGGATTTTGACCTCATCCCCCATATTTGCACCCTCATCTATAAGAAAACCCTTAATCCAGCATTCATAAGGTACGGACTTGGTGCAAGAAGGAAGATTATCGGGTCTCTGATCCGGCTCTAAGACGATTCTATGGATCTGAACTAAGTCACCTCTTTTTGCATCGGGCATAGGTGTTTCCTTCTTCCCTTCAGAAACCAGGGGGCGATATCGCCGAAACTATGATCAAAGGTATATTACCCGTATTTATGAACCTATGTGGTGTATTTTCAACAATATATATAGAGTCTCCTTCTTCCAGGTCATATTTATCTTCTCCAAGCTCAAACAGGCATTCTCCCTGAAGTATAAGACCGGCTTCATCTCCTTTATGGGCCATAGGAGATTCGGCACTGGCGGATCCAATCTCTAATCTGCTAAGCAGAAATTCAATCCGACGGTTGTTATCGGAGGATAGCAGTTGATAAATTAATCGAGAATCCGTATTTACTAGAACTCTCCTTTCTTCCTTCTTCACCACTGGCCCCTTGGTTGATTCGGATTCATCGAAAAACGAACTCAAGGTTGCACCTAATGTAAGAGCAATTTTTCGAAGAGAAATAATTGATGGATTAATGATACCTCTTTCGACTTGACTCAGAAAACTAAGGCTCAATTCCGTCTTCTCGGCAAAATCCGCAAGGGTCAGATTCTGGGATTTTCTCATCCTCCGAATCATTGAACCCCTATGGTATGCATAAGGATCTTTCATGCATCCTCCTTGTTCACAAATTTCATGACGTCACAGACATTATTAATGACAGACATATAGTACGTACCGGTAAATCTTAACTTGGTAATTTTCCCACATGAAGGATTATTGGTCGTTGACCAGATATTGATAACAAAATCGAGTAGCCGACGCTTTAAACTGGATGTAATTATTGAATGACCTGAAGCTGTTTGATTCGTATTTTGAGCCCCTATCTAGTAGGGCTTTAACTATATATAAAAAATATGTCAACTATTTTCTTATTACTGAAATGGTATTTCTATTAACTTATTGACTATACTGGTTTTTGATAATTCCATATTTTCATTAATAGTGAAATTGCGCTTTTTTTTGGGCACCAATTCCGGGACATCCCGTCAGGGACGCAGAAGTCGGCTGGACCTCCGTCCCTCCACGCCACGCTTCTCGGAGAAAGAGACACCGGGTCTATCCCTTGGCAGAATAGTGAGATGTGTAAATCCATTCTTCAGAGAATCAATATAATCGTATAATCAAATCCAAAAAAACTATTTCTCCATTTGCTGTTTCTGAACAAATCTGGTAGGTAGATAGAGTAAACCCTGTTAGATTTCACACGGGCACCATGCCGCGTGTGAAAAAGAGGAACAATGTATTGGACACGATCCCCGTACTTCCGGACGGCTCATTCTAACAGGGTAAATGTAACCAGCCACAGGTTTTGAAGCCCATGAGGTGTTTTTACCGGTTCAGCAATTCTATTATGAGAAAGTCTGGTTTAATTTTCATTCTTTTCTTGCTATCAACCCTGCCCATCCGTGCACTCCATGCAGCCCCCCTAGAAGACAAAGGAGGATATCAAGCACAAATCAGAAACCTGGAACTGCTGCTCAAATCTATCGATGACACATCTGAAAAGATTGTAGCCTTACAGGAAATACTACAAGGTTCCAGAGGAGTTGGTCGGGAGCAGGAACTGAGGTCCCAGATCAACGAATTAAGCCTGAGACTGAGAGACATGGAAAAGACCTTTGACCAGTTATCTACAGGGGTAGATCTAAGCGTTTTTCAGGTAGAGGAGAAAAAAGGGGTTGACTGGAATCTTGAACTCACCGAACTACTCGGGCCCGTGATCAGGGAATTGAAAAAGATGACCTCTCGCCCTCGGGAGATCGAGAAATTGCGGAACAGAATCGAACTCTACAAATCTCGGCTCCCTGCCACACAAAAGGCCCTGAGGAATTTAGAAGCCCTCCTGGCCCATGCCACCAATCCCCCTCTCATTGAAAGCCTCAATAGCACTAAAAGGATATGGGAGAGCAAACATCATGAAATCACGACCCAGATGAATATAGCTGTCCACCAGTTAGAACAGAAATTGAGCGAAAGAAAACCCCTCTCCCAATCCCTGGGAGAGATCCTGCAGATCTTCTTCAAGAGCCGTGGCCGGAATCTTATCCTCTCATTCCTGGCCTTTGTTCTTGTCTGGCTTGTTCTTCACGGTGTTCATAAATTGATACAGAGATACAGTCCATTTCATAAGAAAGAGCGCTCTTTCTACGTCCGTATCTTTGATATGGTCTATATTTTCCTCACCGTCATAGTCTCTCTGCTGGCCCTCCTGGCCGTGCTCTACTTTTTCGGGGATTGGGTCCTCCTGCCCATCGCCATAATCTTCATCCTGGGGATTGCGTGGGCCTCAAAGCTGGCCATTCCCCGGTTCTGGAGCCAGGCAAAGCTTATCCTCAATTTCGGACCGGTCAGGGAGGGGGAGAGAGTCATCTACCATGGTCTTCCCTATGAAGTCGCCTCCATAAACCTTTTCACAGAACTCGTAAATCCGGACCTGGAGGGGGGCCATATTCGACTCCCTCTAAAGGACCTTGTGGAACTTCGGTCACGTCCAATATCCGAGAACGAACCCTGGTTTCCTTCCAGGTGCGGGGACTGGGTCATATTGAATGATGCCACTCACGGTAAGGTGGTAGTCCAGACTCCTGAAATCGTAGAATTGGAATTGCTCGGTGGGGCCTCCATGACCCACAGGACAGTGGATTATCTATCCCGATCCCCCATGAATCTTTCTTGCGGTTTCAGACTCTGGATCACCTTTGGACTGGATTATGCTCACCAGAGTATAATAACGCAGGAGATACCCGTAATACTTGAGAAGGCCATTATTGATGGACTAACTGCCGAAGGGCAGGGAGACAGCATCAATACCATAAGCGCGCAGTTTAAAGAGGCCGGTCATTCTTCATTGGATGTGGCAATTATGGCCGATTTCAAGGGTAATGCAGGGTCCAAATACAACCTCTTTAACAGAGCCATACAACGGATTTGCGTTGATACCTGCAATCGTCACCACTGGGTCATTCCGTTCCAACAGGTAAGAGTGCATATGGCCAAGCCCCCGGACAACCACGGATAGAGGATGAGGAGGTATACCAACGTGAAAGATCTTACCTCCATAGGTATTGAGCCAGTGGAAGGACCAAACTTCAAAGGGTAGGGTATTTCAAAATAGTATGTCTGGACGTATTCAGAAAATCTTTCAGTTTGCGTATCTGTCCGGCCTTGCACTCTCCCTGGCTGGTCTCCTTTCAGGACCCGGGTGTTCGAAGGGTGTCTTGGAAAAGCGGGCTGTTCTTGAGAAAACGTGGACCTGTGACAAAGCAGCCGACGATACAATGAAGCGGCAAGATTATAAGGCTGCTATTCCTCTTCATCAACGCTTCCTGGAGAACGAACCTGCGAATGCGCTTGCTTTGTACCACCTTGGATATGCCTACGGGCAGACGGGCAACCATGTGGGGGAGGTATCTTACTACGAGAAGGCCATTGCCCTCGGATTTAAAGAAGACGGTATCTTTTTCAACCTGGGCATGGCCTACGGGGAGCTGAACCAGACAGAAGAATCTATTGATGCCTTTAAGAAGGCCTTGGATATCAATCCCGACAGTGCTGATAACCACTTTGGGCTGGCCATTGCCTATCAGATGAGCGTTGCCGATAAACTGGCAGAAAAGGAGTTCTTGAAGGCCCTTGAGATCGATCCAGCGCATGTTGATGCCCGATTGCACCTGAGCTTGCTCTATACGGATATGGGTCAACTACAAAAGGCCTGTGAGCACCTTCGAAAAATCCTGGAAATTGACCCAACCCACAGAGGGGCACGCGAATTCCTGGAAAGAATTGAGAAGGAATAGCCGGGCCTGCATTACGAGCCTCTTGCTCATCCTTGAAATCTCCAATGTACACCCGAAGCCAACTTTCCCCCAAAGGTTCTTCTTGAATTGTCGATCCTCTCCAGGCTCATTGTCACAAAGGTGTCACTTACCTCTTGTATCCAACTGGCATGAGAAGCAGGGGCTCATGGATCTTCTTGATCCCCATAACTTCGATAACCCTCTCGTCTTCAAAGGCCCCCACGATTCCTGCTTCCAGTCCCATGGCCTGAGACTGAAGGAAGATATTTTGTCCGATGTGCCCTGCCTCTATCATGGCATACCTAACTCCCCTGTGGCCATATTTACCCATGATTCGACCGTATTCTGCGGTAATGACCAGGGTCAGCGGGGCATAAGCCATCCACATCTGGCTCAGTGAGGCCATTGCTATATCCCTCCTGGCATCTCCTTCTTTGACAAGGGAAACGGTATGGTTGACAGGCTCATAGTGGTAAACGGCTGGATCCAGCTTTTCGATAC
>JABXJY010000267.1 GCA_013375385.1 Desulfobacterales bacterium | reverse complement strand
CCTCGAGGATGTCCCGCAACGGCGCGCGCGCTACGGATTCAATACCAGGAAACGCGTGTATGAACTGTTCATATTTCTCGATAACTCTGGCTACCTGCGTTTGCTGAAGCATAATCTCCGAGACGAGGATTCCGTACGGATCGCTCGTCTTCCTCCATGGCAGGTCTCGTCCATGGTTTCTAAAGTAATCGTAGACGTTCTCTCGAAACTCGAGTATCTGTTCAGCGCTGAGCATGGTGTGACGTTTCATCTCCTGAGTGACCTCACAGGGCTTTCCCCGCGAGGCCTTTGACAGGGAGGGCAACAATGCGCCAGGTATCATTCCTGATTGGATAGAATCAAGAAAAGGGGGTTTTACTCAACGATATCATCCTTATCAAGGGCCTTGATCTCTTCCGTGGAATACCCCAGTTCCTTGAGAATCTCACCCGTCTCAGACCCCCTTGGCTCCCCAGGCCTTTGAACTCTGCCGGGTGTCCGGGAGAGCCTCGGGGCTGGTAACGGCTGGAGCACACCATCCAGTTCAATGAGGAGCCCTCTCTCCCTGTTATGGGGGTGCTGATCTACCTCATCAAGTTCCAGGACAGGGGCGACACAGGCATCCTTCCCCTCAAAGACGGCTGTCCATTCATCCCGTGTTCTGGTCTTGAATACTTCTGCGAAAGTGGCTGTCATCTCCGGCCATCGTTCCCAGTCATTTTGAGGTGGGAGGGATAATGGGTCAAGGTTAAGACCCTTGAGCAATTCCTCATAAAACCTGCCCTCTATGGCTCCCACGGCCATATATTTGCCATCGGCGGTTGCATAGGTCTGGTAGTAGGGTGCTCCGCTGTCCAGCATATTGGTTCCGATATCCAGGGTCATGAGATGGTTGGCCAGAAGGCCATAAAACAGGGTAGACAGGTTGGCCGCTCCATCCACCATGGCTGCATCCACTACCTGGCCCTTACCCGATCTGCTCCTCTCAATCAAAGCCAGCAAAATACCCATGGCACACAGCATACCGCCGCCTGCAAAATCTCCCAGGAGATTACAGGGGGGAAGAGGCCTCTCCCCCTTTCTTCTGAACAGGGAAAGGGCCCCTGAAAGTCCAATATAGTCGATATCGTGTCCCGCCATACTTGCATAGGGTCCTTCTTGCCCCCAGCCTGTGAGCCGTGCGTAGATCAGCCTGGGGTTTAACTCCAGGGCCTCATCCGGACCAAGCCCCAGGTTTTCCATGACACCCGGCCGGTATGGCTCCAGCAGGACATCAGAGGCCTGAATCATTCTCTGCGCAATGGCAACACCTTGCTCTGTTTTCAGGTTGACCCTCATGGACCTTTTTCCCCTGTCAAAGGGATTCTTGGCCATGATGTTGGGGAGCTCTGGCCCTCCTTTTGACAGTCGATCCACGATAACAATGTCGGCACCAAAGTCGGCGAGTATCATACCGCAGTATGGCGACGGGGCAAGGCCGGCCATCTCAACTACCTTGATTCCATCCAAAGGTCGCATCTTCTCCCCTCCCATCTCACCTCTCACCCAGAGACCATATGCCGCGTTTAGCTTTCCTTGCCTCCGCTTCGAGCTTCAGATACGGCTCCAGATTAAGGCCTCTTGGTGGTTTTCCACGGCAAACCTCCGCCAGTCCAGCACGAACCATCTCAAGATTGATGTTCTTGCCTTCCAGGAAGATTACACCCAATACGTTGTCATCTCGATCCTGGCCATAGGCCTTGATGTCAACGAGTTCATTCAAGATTAACTCAGCCAGATATTCTTTTGCACGTTGAGCGTATGGCTTTCCTGGCCCACTCTTTATTGTGGAAATCCCTGGAGCATCTATTCCGGCCAAACTGACCGTCATAATAATATCATATCACCCAAAGCACTGCGGGTCATATCCTTCAGCCTTTACCGTGCCACCATCGTAGACCCTGGTGATTTTGAATTGCTCACCTGCCCAGATGGCTGGGATTATTAAGAGGAAGGCGGCCAGAAAGGTGATTATGCTACAGGCTCTTTTGATGGTCCTCATCTAGTGAATCCAAAATGTTGATTAGCAACACCTATACAATATTCACCTGAAAAACTCAATAATTCAATTCTCAACTGAAGTTTCAAGGGCGGGAGATTTGTGGGGGATGGGAAGAGATTGGGGTGCTAAAATTAAGGGGGTGGAGCATAACACCACCCCCCCCACCTTATTTGGCTAGTTCCAGCATCCACCTGGTCCATAGCCTCCCATGTGCCGGCCATAGCCCATACCGGGACCGTAACCTCTCATATGAGATCTGTAACCCCTGCCGTATCCTCTGCCAGATCGGATCTCAGGAGCAATCTTGCGAACTTCAAGCTCAAAATTGATCTTCTTCTCAGCCATCTTTGCCTTCAGATCACTAATCTCTTTCTGAAGGGCCCTGGCCTTTTCGGCATCGGGGTTGGATGAGTTCAAGACAGTATTGAGCTCTGCCTTCTTGGACCAGATCTCATTTCTGAGCTGGGCGGTCTCATCATAAAATCTCTGATGAAGCCCGTCCAATTGGCTACGCTGCTCCTCTGTCAGGTTCTCATGCCCTCTGCCATACTGCCAGCAGTAGCCAGGACCGCCTCCCCAATAACCCATCATATGACGACCTCTTCCCCAACCGGGACCGTGGGCCAATACAGGAACTGCGATTACCGCTACCAAAAGCATGGTTCCTACGATTGTTAGTGTTTTTCTCATTTTCCTACCTCCTTTAAAATAAAATGTTTTGTCTTCTATTAAAGCAACGGCCATGCCAACAGGAGCGCTCAACTATCTAACCACTTCAAATTACAAGGCTTTTTAACAAATCGTATAATTGTGGACGTATTTTCTTGCAATAGCAGGCGAAAAAATGGATACTAAATATCCATTTTGTGATATCCAACTGCATAAAAAGTATCCAGTTCTGTGGGGTCGAAGAGAGAAATTATTCGTCGGTAGTGCGCAATAGTTATGTTAGAGCCCACTATGCCTGAAAACAGATGACGGGAGGCTTGGGGGTTGCATTTTTACTCGCAGAAGGAAGTGGATCCAGACTCAAAGTCTGGTACACATCTTGCTAGATAGAGCAGTGATTGGCGGATAGCATGAATAGAGTGAATAAAAGATATTGGATTGGCATCCCTCCCTGGATCATAGTGGGAGCAGTGATCATACTGGTGCCGATCTTTGTTTTCTGGACCCTGGAGAACATCCATAGACAAAAAGAGAATACAAGCCTTCTCCTCTTAGAAAAGGGAGCCGCCCTCATTCGGTCCTTTGAGGCTGGTGCCAGAACAGGGATGATGGGGATGATGGGAATGCGCGGGAGCGGCTTTCAGCTTCAGAAACTATTGATGGAAACGGCGCAACAGCCCGATATTGTTTATCTTATCGTCATCGACATGAAAGGAACCATCCTGGCCCATAGTGAT
>JABXJY010000266.1 GCA_013375385.1 Desulfobacterales bacterium | reverse complement strand
AATTTGGTGTTTGATATCTAAATTCTTTAAGAAACCAATAGCCTATATATAATAAACTCATCACATCGCGCCAGGGCGGGCTGACTTGCAAGGCCTGAGTTCTACAGGCTTAGCTCACAAGATATTACAGCGATAACGGCCTTTTCCAAGTAAGTCGCGCCATCATTCCGATTGCGGAAGGCCACAACAGGCTTTTATCAGAATATAACAATAAGTAATTTTCGAAGTATGAGTCAAACTAATAATTTTCATATATTCCATGACAAAAAGCTATTATCATACGGCTACCGACTCAGCCCGATGAAAGCCACTCCCAAGGCAATCAAAACAGCACCAACGAATTTCTGTCTGGCATGTTTCTCACCAAGCCAGACGATCCCATAAAGGGCAGAAAAGACGATACTCACCTCTCGTACCGCAACTACATAACTTACCTTACTCATCCGCAGAGCAAAAAGGATCATCATGTAGGTGAAGAGGACCAAGAAGCCAAGCAACAGAATGGTGCCTTTGTTCATGTGCCATTCTTCCTTCAACCACCTTCGTTCTTTCACCAGCACATAGGGAGTGAGGAAAAGCCAGGCGAGAACAAGCATGAGATAGATGTACACCGGTGGATAGACAATGCCGACCCCAATCTTATCTACCAGGGAGTAGGCTGCAATTGTCCCGCCAGTACACAGTGCCCAGAGGGAGGCGCCACCCCGAAATGCCAGGAAGGGCTCAAGAAAGGATTGCCCGGAAAAGGACCGCAAGTGAATTATGTAGATGCCCACAATGACCAGGGCAATGCCCAGGATCCCGAAGAGAAAGAGTCGCTCATGGATTAAACCCACAGCCAGAAAAGGCACAAACAGGGGGCCCGATCCCCGGGAGAGGGGATAGACCAGTGAGAGATCTCCCCGCTGGTAAGCTCCCCCCAGGAACCAGAAATAGAGACCGTGCAGAAGGCCGGTGGCAACCACGCAGTTCCAGCCCAACAGGGGGATGGTCGTCTGAGGCCAATAGTAGAGAAACATGGGAAGATAGAGGGCCATTGAAATCAGCAGGAACCACCACACAAAGACAATCTTCCCCTGACTTTTCTTTAGCAGATAGTTCCAGCCTGCGTGCAGAAAAGCTGCCGTGAGCACAATTGCCATGGCTACCCCGCTCATATAATTATCCTCCACAGCGCAAAGAGCATAGGGCAAAGCGAAAACGGGAAAAACGCTATGCGCTTGGCGCTATGCGCTATGCAACAATCTCTCTCTGGCGGACATATGTTCCGGCCAAAACTATATATCTTACCGTGTGTCATCATATTTATGAAAAGCTCACGAATTTCCAACATAGACGCGCCTAACCCGCTTGGATACGCCACAGGTCAACTCGTATGCTATAGTTCCTATCTTTTCTGCTACTTCAAGGGCCTGAATGGTGCCCTGTGGTGATTCACCCCATACAATGGCCTCATCCCCGGGTCTTATTGGATCATTGCCAACATCTACCATGACGTGATCCATGGTTACGGTGCCTACCATTGGGTAGGGCCTTCCCTGAATCAAAACCTCTCCTTTATTGGTCAATTCGCGGCTAATGCCATCGGCGTAACCTAATGGCAATACAGCAATTATCGTTGTTTTCTTGGTAACCCATCGTCTACCATAGCTGATAGGAAAACCTGCTGGCATTTCTCTCACATGGGCTACAAACGTTTTCAGAGTCATCACCTGTCTGGGTTTTATCGAGTGGGAGGTCTCTGAGGATGGATAATGGCCGTACATCAAGATTCCAGGTCGCACGGCATCGAAATAGCTATCCGGCATATCCAAGATGCCGCCACTATTGGCCATGTGGATCATGGAGGGCCTCTTGTCCAATTTTTGAATTCTTGATAGAATCTTCCGAAATCGGGATAGTTGAAGATTCGCATAGGCCTTGTCCTTTTCATCCGAGGTGGAAAAGTGGGTATAGAGCCCTTCCCAAATGCAATGCCTGGACCGGACAAGGTAATCAAAGAAATCAGGTTCTTGATCCAAAAGAACGCCTATTCTTCCCATGCCGGTTTCCACATTCACGTGGACGAATGCAGGCAGATTGTGCCCAACCTCTTCAATCCAGCGGATATCCTCTTTCCCAGATACGGTAATTCGGAAACCGGCCTTTATTGCTCCTGGAATCTCACCCGGGAACAGCCTCCCAAAAATCAGGATAGGTTGACTAAATCCGCTTTCTCGCAATTCCATGGCTTCCTGAAACTGCGCCACGGCAAAAATCTTGAAACCTTCTTTTACAAGGCGTTTTGTGACGGCAACGGCGCCGTGACCGTAGGCATCGGCCTTCACAACAGGGATTACCTTTGAGGGCGAGACTTTCTGTTGAATGGCGTGTATATTATAGGCAAGGTTGTTCAGGTTGATTTCTGCGCAGGTTTCGCTGTTCATTGATCTGAGCGCTAAGAGGCACTGTCAAAACATCACGACTCTACCACCATATTGTCAATCAAGCGGACCGTATCAAAGAAAACGGCCAGGGACAGCAGCGCGCGATCTTCAATCACGGTCAATTCTTCCAGGGCACTGGGGTGGGCTACGCTCACGTAATCCAAGCGAGCCATATCCGCAGACTCAATCACCGCTACCATCTTGGCCCGTAGCTCCTCGGCATCACGTTCACCCTGTTCAAACAGATCTTTGGCGGCAAGCAGGGCACGGTAAAGGCAGGTGGCTTGCTGACGAGCAGGGGGGGACAGGTTGGCGTTGCGGGAACTCATAGCAAGCCCATCTGCCTCGCGCACCGTGGGGCAAACAACCACTTCTATGTTAAAGTTCAGGTCTTTCACCATCCGCTTGATGACTACTGCCTGTTGTGCGTCCTTCTGGCCAAAATACGTACGCTGTGGTTGGAAGACGTTAAATAATTTTGCCACCACCGTGGCCACGCCACGAAAAAAACCAGGGCGGGCAGCACCTTCCAGTGGCCGCGCTACCTTCTCTATCTCAACAAAGGTTTCGTAATCGGGAGGATAAACGATTTCTGGGTCGGGTGTCCACACCAAATCCACCCCTTCTTCTTTGAGCAGTGATAGATCGCGGTTAGTGTCGCGGGGATAGGCCGCCAGATCGCCTGGCTCATTGAACTGGGTTGGGTTGACAAAAATACTCACGCCCACCCGGTCATTTTCCTGGCGAGCCCGGCGCACCAGACTGAGATGGCCTTCGTGCAAGAAGCCCATAGTGGGGACGAACCCCCAGGTAACCAGCGGCTCGGCCCAACGCTGGCGGCGAATATCAGGAATATTCGAAAAAACCTTCATTTTGGAACCTATGTCCCCTTCCGTCCATGGTTGACTCTTACCTCAATGGATCCCGGACAAAAAGTCCCCGTTGCCAGGATGGCAGTATACACAAAATATGGTCGTACATCAATACCAAAGCGTCTGGAGCTT
>JABXJY010000041.1:1449-14204 GCA_013375385.1 Desulfobacterales bacterium | reverse complement strand
GATTTTCTTTTGCCTTGATCCAGCCTTTATCTGTTTCTCTCTCGATATGGCATTTCCAGGATCCTCGAAAACCTCATAGTACACAAGTTTTGTAATGTTGTATTTCTCTGTAAAACCTTCAACCAGTTTTTCCTTATGTTCGTAGACCCTCTTTTTAAGGTTGTTGGTTACACCTGTATATAGAACGGTGTTATGCTTGTTGGTCATTATATAAACATAGTATTGCCTGTTCATATGATATGAACCTTTTTGAGATTGCTTCGTCGTCCCGCTGCGTGCGAGACTCCTCGCAATGACAGCAAAGTGTCAACTATAGTGAACGACAATAGAAAGCAGTCATTGCGAGAAACGACAGTGACGAAGCAATCTCATGGGATTGCTTCGCTGCGCTCGCAATGACAGGCTATTGAATGCCCACTTATTTAGGTCGTTCACTATAATTTATGTCATTTGCTACAGGCGCCTTACTTCATTTGCTTCTTCCATATCTCCAAGGCCTCTTCATAGGTGACCACCTGACCTCCAAAGCCTTTGGCGAATTTTTCGGCATTCGACCTCCTTCTGAAGGCAATAAATCCCGGTGCCATATCGGTGATAACGCTACTCTTATATACATAGAAGCCTTTCTCCACGTCAAACGGTGTGTTTCTCAGGAGGTCGGTGGCTGTGGCTGATTTCCATTTACCCTTAAATCGCAGGTGCAATGTTAGGCCGCACTGCACCCCACAGGTGGCATATTTTTTGTTGTCAGTGGTCTCGACCACAGAGCGGGTGTGAGGATATTTGGACACATCCATGCCACATACGATGCACCTTTCACCCGCCCAAGCTGAAAGACTAGAGGTCAAGAAGAATAATCCCACAAACACCAACAAAAGGGAGTAATCTGTACGATAATTCATTGGATCCTCCACGCTTACGTTTGATAATGACCGAGCCTCTCTGGCATCTATGAGTTACCCATCACTGGGGAGGAAAGGCCCATTTTCTCCCCAGTGAAGGATCATTGCCGTTATTTAGCCCTCTGTGTCCACACATATATAGTGATGGCATGGAGTTCCTTTTCACCGAGCTTACCTTCGTATCCCTCCATCTTTTCGGTTCCACCCATGATCGCTTTTTTGATCTTGACGCGATTATCCATGCTCTTGGCAAATTCCTTGGTATTCCAATCTATGGCCGCTCCGCCTGTTCCACCTTCTCCATGACATTTGTAGCATCCGTGTTTTCCGGCCAACTTCTTGCCCATTGCTGGCATCTTGGCTACCTTCTTTTTGATCATGGCCATGTCTTCTCCCCTGCCTTCAATTGCACGCCTGAGGCCATCATCAAGAGTGCCGATCGTTCCACCATGCTCCTTTTGATATCTTTTGGCAACATCAAGGGAGGCGAAGGCCAATTTGCTCACTGCGGTCATGGTTCCCGCCAGGTCGCTTCCGATCAGGAAGTGGGCCTTATACGCATTGATAAGCCTCTTCGTATCATAGTCTGCAACCTCCCAACGCCCTATGTCAGTTGCCCTTTTCTGATACACCTTGGATGCACAGTGGATACTGCAATACCCGGTTCTTGACCCGTCCGAGAAAGTCAACCAGTTGGTTGTCTTCCAGAACATCTTCAGGTTCATGCTGCAGAGAGGACACCATTTCTGCTCTCCAGCCTGAACACTCGTGAAAAGGAATAAGCCTGACACCAAAATCAAGCTACATACGATCAATCCTTTTCTCATGGCTAGTACCTCCTAAGCTAAATAATAAAAGTCCGCATTTTTTGTGCCATAGAATAAGACCAGTTTGTGAACGCCTTAGAGGTGTTGAAAGGAGTTCTTAGGAGGTTTATCTGGGGGGCTTGAGTAGCCTCTGCATAGTCGGGTAAAATGATTTTGATATATATAAATAAAATCTCGTTCCTTGATTAAAACGGTATTGCTCGGCAGGGACAGGAGCTTTTGGAAAGGGGAGGAAATAAAATCAGTGCTGTTTGGCGAATCAGGCTTATACGTTACCATTTTGACCGGTTTCTTTTGATGAGTCCTAAGGGGATTCCTGACCAACTGCCCATTAAACTGCCGGGCGTGTACCTTGGCTGCTGTTTCCTTGGCAAAGACGTGGATCTTATTTCCGGTGTGTGGAGTGGTAATTGCTTTACTTGCCACGTAATAAGCATCCTTTGCTTCTATCTTTTCACCGGTGATTTCATCGGTAACTCGGATAGAAGAGACTTGCTCGCTATTTTCTGTCAACCAGATCTGGGCACTGAGAACACAGGAGAATTTACATGATTTATCTTTCTGAATAATTATCACTTCGTACATGGGCTCTATACGGCTACCGTCAAGGCAACATCGTAACCAAGGGTGGCGATGTTGGAAAAAAATTACCAGGGTGGCTATGCCTGCCACAATGATGAGAGCACCGATAAAGGGTAATCTTCTCATTTCATCTGCCCGAGCTTATACGAAGTTGCTCTCAAACGGCTGCTATTTATAAACGTCATTGCGAACGAATGTGAAGCGGGCTCAACAGGATAGATTGCCACGTCACCCTGAGCACAGCCGAAGGGCTCCTCGCAATGACAGGATTGCAACTTGGTATTATTTCAATCAAGCTTTATCTCCTTTATGTCTTCATGGCCTCCGAGGGCGAAACAATGGCCGTCCTCCATGTGGAATAGATGCTCCCAACCATCGTCAAAATGACGGCCATCATGATACACAGGACAAAGGGGATCGGAAAGATCTCTGATGGAACTGAAAAGGGTATCATGACACCCAAATTGGCTATGAAGAATTTTGAGACTACAGCGCCATTGAAGATGTGAATCCACCCGGTTGCGGCCAGAATAATGCAAGGCACACTGATGAGGCCTAGGATGAGGTTTTCCAGGGCGACCATCTCCAGGACCTCCGGTGTCTGCCATCCTAAGGCTTTCATCACTCCGATCTCCCGCCTCCTTTCGGACTGACCGAATCCAGAAATGACTCCTATGGCAGGGATGCCAAGGGCAAAGACAAGACAGTAGAAACCCGCGAAAACGCCTGCCTTTATGTTGAAGCCCCTCTTAGAGTAACGGTCAATGAGGTCCGTGGTCTGAACCCTCAGAAGTGGCTGTCCGGTCTCCTCGTCTGAGATATGAATGATGATATCCACAATCTGTTCATATCCAGGCCGCGTGAAGACCAAAAGGTCCGTAGCTTTGCCCGGTATTCCAAACAAATCAGATGCGTCCTCAAAGTTCATCACCAGGAGGTCTGCGTTCCAGACGTTAAAGGTTGATCGAAAGAGGCCAACGATCCGGAAGTTCTGTCCGGGATTCCTCTCAATGGTGAATTCACTTCCAGGCTTCAACTCAAGGTATTCTGCCGCCCTCCAGCCAAGTATCACCTCTCCTTTTGCCCCTGGCAGCCTGCCTTTGATGATCTGGACAGAAGATGGAATGAATTGAGAACCGATGCCAAGAATGGCCAAAAACTTTCCCCTCACGTAGGTGCGGCCGATCACTCGAGGCACGACTTTGGTCACCCCCTGAATCTCCTTTAGCTTCCCCATCATACTTAGCTCAATGGGCGCATTGCTCCCGTAGTTGTCCCTTGCCACATAGACGTCACAGCCTTCTCGAAGAATGCTCGAGTATTGGGATTTAACACCTTCACAAATGGTGATGGCTGTGACAAAGGGTGAAAGGAGGGCAATCAGGCAGAGGATGACGATGATGTTGCGGACAGGATTTCTCAGTAGGCCTTTTAAGGCATTCAAAAAGAGGGCTTGATGCTTGCCAAAAATCGGTGTGCTTTGCTGATTTGAAAGATTTGCAGTCACAATGGGAGGACTCTTGGTCATGGACGTTTCCAGGGAAGCTCCGCTTTCCCGGCCCGTACCCCGCTAAATGCGGGGGACGGGCAAATACTTTGCTATGTCTTCCCGAGCTCTTCTTCAATAAGCTTGTCTCGATATTTTGTAACTACAGGACAGTCAGGGCCAACACATTTGTCTATTCCCTGCTTGATTGTCTTGTCAAGTTTTTCCTTATTTCCCTGAGATGCATCCAATTTGTACTTGCGATACCAGGCACACTCCGCCAGCCAGTCTCGCTTAACCCTGACTGTAACCAAATCACCGACGCAATCACATGGGAGAGCGGCAGCCGTTATCTCCCAATTAGGTGGTTCGAGTTCTACACTGGGCTGGATCATTTTACCTCCTTTCAGAATTCGATTAACACTAAACGGATGTTTTCCAATCGATAAGCCTACGTGATACACGCAGACTGCAACGCCAAAAGACGCATTGGGAGATGATGACCCTGCTGCTAATACTTTGACCAACCAGGTACCACGGGCTCATGCTGTTAGTGCTCCTGCCCACCTGAGCTAGCTTTCCCTACGAACGCCTCGCTGGCAATAATGGCATGAAATCTGAAAAATGGGGCAAACACGAGATACTTGCCCCATTTTTCAGATGACACAATTATTTCAGATACCCAATTAGCCGAGCCACCTCTTGCGCCTCTTGTAGTGCTTGACATCACGATAGCTTTTCCGTTGTGAAAGTGCACCAAAACCAAGGTAAAACTCCTTCACATCTTCGTTTTCCTTCAACTGCTCACTAGTACCATCCAGAACTATCCTGCCATTCTCCATAACATAGCCATACTCAGCCAAGCCGAGAGCAGCCACAGCATTCTGCTCGACTATTAGAATCGAGACCTTTTCCTCTTCATTAATTGTCTTGACGATGCCAAAGATCTCCTCCACAAGCATTGGCGCCAGACCTAGAGATGGCTCGTCCAACAGCACCAGCTTGGGGTGCGACATCAGAGCTCGACCCATCACCAGCATCTGCTGCTCCCCACCGGAACAATAGCCACTGGTATGGTGTCGAAGGTCCTTGAGGTTTGGGAAATAGTGATGGACCCGTTCCAGTTCCTTCCTCGAATTCAACCTTTTACGGGCAATGTAGCCGGCGGCAAGCAACTCATCTTCAACCGTCAGATGCTCAAGTATCCTCCTGCCCTCCATTACCTGAATGATCCCCATTTCGGCTATTTCCTCTGGGTCAGCTCGTTCTATGCTGTGGCCGTCGAAATGAATATCGCCACGACTTACTCTGCCTACCTCAGTTTTGAGCAAACCAGAAATAGCTTTCAGAGTTGTACTTTTTCCAGCACCATTGGCTCCCAGCAGAGTTATAATTTCCCCGTCAGCTACCTCGAGCGACACTCCCCTCAACACCAAGATAACCCCGTGATAAGTGACTTCAATATTATTCACCTTTAACATTTTGATCCCTTTGCTCCTCAACAGAGTAAATGACCAGTTCAGCACTCACCGTCCCCTTCCTACCATCCTCGTAGGTGAACTCCGATACCACGGGGATACCCGTTTTTCCACTATACATAGCTTCGATGACATCGCCGTAGCGCTTCTCCATAGCAGTTCGCCGCAGCTTCCTCGTTCGGGTCAGGTCAGCCTCGTCCGGGTCAAACTCCTTGTGGAGAAGGACATACTTCCTGATCCTGGTGGTCGGTGTCAATTGCCTATTGACTCTGTCTATGTCCTCCCGGACAAGCTTGCCAACCTCTGCTTTTTGTGACAGGTCGGTAAAAGTAGTATAGGGAATGTGGTTCCTTTCTGCCCAGCGTCCTACATTCTCATAATCCATGTTAATTATCGCTGTTACAAAATCCCTTCCTTCCCCTATGGTTATGGAATCCTTTAAATAAGGGCTAAAGCGCAAACTGCTTTCAATCCACTGGGGGGCATATTTCTCTCCCGAACCCAACTGCGCCAGTTCGCTTACCCTGTCCATGTAAACCAAATGCCCCTGTTCGTCGATAGTGCCTGCATCCCCACTGTACCACCAGCCCTCTCGCACCGACTTCTCGTAAGCTTCTCGGTTCTTATGGTAGCCAGAAAAAAAGTAAGGGCTTCTGACTAGAAATTCTCCATCTTGTGCTACTCTCACTTCTACTCCAGGTAGAGGAGGCCCAACAGTACTTGGCTGGATGTCGTCACTCCTGTGTCCAGAGATCATCCCCCCTTCGGTGCTACCGTAGCACTGTCTCAATCTCACCCCAAGGGAATTCATGAAGGCAGTGGTATCCGTACCAGTTACCGACCCAGCAGTAACAGCAAATCGGCCTCTGGTTAGTCCAAGTTTGTCCCGAATCGGATCGAGGAATATCCAATCTACAATCCGATAGACAATGCGCCTCCACAGGGGTATCTTTTCTCCCGCCACGATAGCCTGCCCCACCTTTAGCGCCACAGGCATCAGCCTATGATATACGAACTTCTCCAGGCTACCAGCTTCGTCGATCTTGGCTCGGATCTTGGACACCCACCCCTCCCATTGTCTAGGTCCACCCAGTATCATAGTTGGAGTTATCTCTGTAATGTCGTGAAATACCGTTTCCGGCTCTTCCAGGGTGTTAAGTTTCGCCCCAGTAATCAGGTGAGGGACGGTCGTGAAAAAGGCTTCGCCCACCCAGGCAGGGGGGAGATAGCAAAGAACGTTGTCTTTGTGGTTGATATCGCACAATGTCAGCAGCGATTCCGCTGAACCGATCAAGGCCCGATGGTTGATCATTGCGCCTTTAGGAAGGCCGGTTGTCCCTGAGGTGTAAAATATGTTTGCAATTTCGTCGCCTTTCGCAGCCTCTATATTTTCCTCGAAAGCCCCGGGGTGGCTCTCTTCATATTTCTTCCCGAGCTCCCTAACGTGCTCATAGCTCATTATAAAGGGCTGCTCGTATTTCCTCATTCCCTTCCAGTACCACCAGATGACCTTCTCCACCTTGGGTAACTTGTCCCAGATTGCCAGCAATTTGTCCACCTGCTCCTGGTCCCTGGCAACAATGAATTTGCTGTCAGAATGGTCAACAATATATTGAATCTCATCGGGAATAGCATCGGTAAATAGAGCTACCGTTATTCCTCGTGCTGCCTGAATAGCGAAAGAAGCCCAGTACCACTGGGGCTCATTATCCCCGATGACCGCCGCTCGTTCGCCAGGCCTGAGACCAAGGCTGATCAGTCCCAAGGAAAAGTATTTGACATTTTCATAAGCATCCTTCCAGGTATACTCATTCCAGATGCCGTAGTCCTTATCCCGAAAAGCTACTTCCTGCTCCCCCCAACGTTCAAAATTGCGCTTCAATAACTTGGGAAGAGTGTCAAGTTCCATTTTTCTATCACCTCCTCAAGAGGCCTTGCCTAGATAAGCTCGTATGACCTCCTCATTAGATCTGATTTCTTCAGGGGTACCTTCGGCAATTTTCCGCCCGAAGTCCAACACCACCACCCTATCACATATGTCCATGACCAGCCCCATGTCATGCTCTACGACCGCGATGGTAATCCCCATCTCTTCAGAAATATCAAGGATAAACCTGGCTATGTCTTCCTTTTCATCCCGGTTCATTCCAGCCAAGGGCTCATCGAGAAGGAGAAGTTTCGGCTCGGCAGCCAGGGCTCTACCCAGGTCGACCCTCTTTCTCAAACCATAGGGGAGGGCTCCAACGATCTGTTTCCTTACAGGCTCTATCTCGAGAAAATCAATGATATTCTCAACGACTTTCCGATGCTTTATCTCCTCCCTCCGTGTCCGGCCGAAATAGATGGCGTCACTCAGAATGCCAGCCTTAAAATGGAAATGCCTCCCCGCCATGATGTTGTCCAGGACGCTGAGCCCGTTGAAGAGCTGCAAACCCTGAAAAGACCGGCCGATACCTAGCTCGGTTATCCGGTGAGATGGTAGGCGAGTGATCTCCTTGCCTTCAAAATTGATGCTACCCTTCTGGGGACGATAGAAACCGTTGATACAGTTAAAGAAGCTGGTCTTGCCGGCACCATTAGGGCCGATAATGGCAAAGATCTCGCCCTGCCTTACATCAATATCGATATCTACCAAAGCCTCAATTCCGCCGAAACTCAAACCAATAGCCTTTGCAGTTAACATCACATTGTTCGCAGGCATTCTCTGGCTCCCCTAAAGCTATTTCGGCCCTCCTGGAGACAGACGGTCCCCAGGGGGGCCTTGCACAACGTTCTGTTCCCTCGTCAATATGCCTTCTTAGGCTTAGGAGGCGTTGACGGCTCCTTGTAATCCCCCTTCAGGTCCGCTTTGATAAGCCCTGGCATCCTACGCCAGGGAGTCGCTGGAACCCACTGCCCACCTTTTATTTCAGCCAGTCGTGCCGTCATTGGCGATCGGTACTGAGGGGTATAGTCGAACCTGACCAGCCCGTGAAGGTCATAGTCTTTGCCCCAGGTCTCCAGCTGCCGCCTGAGCACCCTGCCATTGATGCCTTCCCAGCCAACCTTGGGCACCAACTGGTTCAACAGATCAGATATGGTAAGGACGTTCGCCACGCCCAAGAAATAGGCGTTGAGAAGGTCCTTCCGACGTCGCCCCCGTTCCTTAGCAATTTTCGTCATCTCTTGAATGAACGGGTCGTCTGTTTCAGACCACAGCTTGTAGGGAGTTGTTCCCAGGACACCCTCAGCGGCTTTGCCTCCGAGCAACGGCAGTGGCTCGTCGACCCCGAAATTGTTGGTTCCAAACTTCAAACCGTAACCAAGTTTATCATTTGCCTTAACCAGCGGGATTAGGGTCATCCACGCCATCTGACCATAAACATAGTCGGCGCCGGCCTTCTTAGCTCGGGTCAGTGGAGTTGCTGCATCCACCACGATAACGGGTATGAACTGCGTATCGACAATTTTTATGCGCTTTTTCTTGGCATATTCCAGTACCAAAGGTTGCAGACAGGCTCTGCCAAAGGCATTGTCATAGGTCATGAACGCCAGGTGCGGTGGTCTACCCTTTCCTTTCCAGTCCCATCTGTCGGTGATCACGTCAGCAAAATTGGCAAACTGGTCCGAATACATCGGAATGGTGGCAAAGGGGTAGCCCGCCGGGTAGATTCCCGTCTCACTCGCCCCACAACTCGAGACCACAACCTCGTCCTCGGCGTAACGGTCATGGAAGGCTTCATTTTCCTGAGACCCGCACACTGCCATAAACATGAAATTCTTCCTTGGGCGCCATCTCTCGTAGATCGTGGCCCCAACCGCAAGGTCGTTCGTGTGATCAGCCCATTCCACCCTGAATTTCCTGCCCTGGATACCGCCTTTATACTTGTTAATCCAGTAGACAGTGTCCTGAATCCCCAGAAGGCGAGGAACATTTACGAAACCGTAGATACGGCTCATGTCGGCCCAGAAATAGATGGTGAAGGTCTTTTCTTTGGCTGCCGGCTTAGATCCCGAGGCCGGAAAGACCACTAAAGAGATGACCATCAGAGCAACCAACACTAACAAGATTTTTTTCATCATATTTCCTCCTTCCTGTATTGTTTCTATTTTTTATGCCTCCGCATTTTTGCTGCCTTCTTCGCGGTGTTTTCACCTCCTTTCTCGCCTGCAGTGAACAGTTGCCGTATTCTGCCTAGAAAGCGTACTTGAAAGGCCAATGCCTGAACCGGGATTTGAGCACATCCCAGGTGTGAGCCAAACCTCTGGGTTCGAAAATAAGGAAGAGGATAACCACCAGGGCCCAACTTATGATCCCTAACGCTGGACCGATCTTGGGTGCATTAATAGGTGATACCATTCCACCCAAGACTGGGCTTACAAAAACCACCAACTCCTTTATGCTTCTCAAAAATAGAACGCCGAAAACGGCTCCAACTGTGGTTCCCATTCCACCGACAATCAGGCATCCGAGATACCAGATAGATGCGTCAAGATGAAACTGCATTGGGTTTACGCTTCGGTAGTAAGTCGCATGCAAAGCGCCGGCAATGCCAGCATAGAAGCAGCCGATAGCGAAAGCATAAAGTTTGTATCTGGCTATGTTGATGCCTATAACCTCGCTGGCCAGGTCGTTATCTCTGGTAGCAACAAAGGCTCGTCCCAATCGGCTACGAACGAGATTCTTGGAAAAAAATGTCATGAGCACCGCTATCACTATGACTACATAGTAGAAGGCTTCGTTATTTCTGAAGTCAATACCCGCCAACTCAGGACGATTCACTCTTATGCCACTCACGGCGTGGAAATAGTCGGGAAAGGCATGGTTAAAGAAGGCTATGATTATGAACTGGGCAGCAAGAGTGCTCATCGCTAGATAGAGCATCTTGAGTCGGAAGGAAGGAAGGCCAAAGAGCACGCCGACTGCGGCGGCAGCAATGCCAGCCAGAGGCACGGTTGCCCAGAAGTTCCAGTGGAAGGAATCCATAAGCACGGCTGTGGTGTAGGCACCCACAGCCACGAATGCCTGGTGACCTATAGAAATCTGACCGGCATATCCAGTAAGGATGTTGAGCCCGAGAACGGCAATCAAAGCTATCCCGGTCAGGATCATGAAGCCCAAAAAGTAAGAGCCGGCGAAGAGCGGCAACACGGCCAAAAGAATCAGAAAGCCTATCAATACTCCCCACTGAGGGCCAGTACGGACAACAGCCATGTCCTGTTCATACCGAACGTCGAAAACACCAGCCGGTCGATCCATTTTTACAGCCTTTCTATCCGTACCAATCCGAAGAGACCGTACGGCTTGATTATCAAGATGAGAAGCAAGATAATAAAGGGTATAACATCGGCCAGAGCAGGGCTGAAGTAACCTCTCACCAATGCTTGGAGCACGCCCAATATCATGCCGCCGACTATGGCTCCCGCAATGGAGTCAAGGCCTCCAAGAAGCACCACAGCTAATGCCCCAATCAATGACGCATACATGAGATAGTGAACACCGCTGACCACGCCCAGGAAAAGCCCAGCTATGATACTTAACATCCCGGCTAGTACCCAGCTAAGGCTGAAAACGCCCCTCACTGGCAGTCCCAGGCTCTGGGCAACCTGATGGTCCTCCGCCGTAGCCCTCATAACCCTGCCCATGAGAGTCCGCCAATAGAAGAAACTAAAGGCAGCAAAGGCTACGAGCGCTACTCCGATGCCCCACAGAAGTGCGTGGCTTATCACCACTTCACCTAACCTGATGGATTCACCGGGTAACGTCACCGGCATCTCATACCCAAAAGTTCCCCAGGCTAAGATGTTTATCCCCTCGAAAACATGGGCGAGCATAATGGTCAGCAGCAAAGCAGCAATGAGAGGTTGCCCAATCAACGGGCGCATGAGCAGCCTCTCTATACCCAACCCGAGAAGCGCTCCAAAGGCTAGCCCAGCTATCACCCCAGCCACCACTCCGAACTTGCCAACAAGAGTCACCAGCATAAATGCTCCGAGCGTAACCATCCATCCCTGAGCGAAATTAAATACTTGCGTGGACTTATAAATGATAACAATACCCAGGGCAATAAGCGTGTACATGCCGCCGAAAAACAGGCCTCCGACAACGAACTGCAGAAATATACCCACGTTGAGTTCCTTTCTCAGTCTTATTCTGTCACATCAATTTTCCAGCTTTTGACCCCAGTGCACTGGACCTTGATGTAATACTCACCCGGTCCTTTAAGGACCTTAGTACCAGTTCCGGCGCCCACAGTGTCCATATCAATGTAGTTTTCCGTTTCCCCCCTGGGATAAACCGCAATACTCTGGCCAGCCCACGAAGGGGTTTCCATCGCATAGGCAATTTTGAACTCTTTGCCCCGAATCTTGAAAGGCTTTGTGGTCATATCTGCACTTCCAGCAAATGTAGCTGGCGATGACAGCGGCTCGCTGACTCCTGCTCGGAGAACCCCCACCTGCCAATTAGCAATGTTCCGGGCTGTAACCTTGACATAGTACCTGCCCTTCCCCTTGTAGAGATAGGTGCTGCCACTGGCGTCAAAGCGGGGGGTCTTCACCATTTCGATCCAGTTGGCTTTGTCTCCCTCTGGATACACGTGTAAGACAAAGTTGGGCCTCTTCTTCTCTACAGCTTTATATTCCCAGTTGATCTGCCATTCCTTGGTGTTTATGTCAAACGGCTTGCTGGTAAAGTCTGCGGAACCACTGAATTTGAGCGGCTCCAGGGGTGAGGGTGCCAGTCCCATCTGGGCACAGGAAAAAGCTCCCAGCAAAAGTAGTAACCCGCATCCGACAAAAAAGATCTTTCTCATTGCAAACTCCTCCTTTCTTTGGGCACCCGGCGCACCGACTGGTGGGCATAGCACACAGTCGCGACCGAGCTAGTGTTTGTTAACGTTCTCTCCTCCCAGGGCCAAAGATTTTCTCGTTCATGAAAAACCAACCCTGGGTACCCCGTGCACAAGCACGGGGGGGAAAGGGTTACCTTTGTATCCCACTCAAATATTCTGTTGGACTGATGGTGAGAGTTCTCAAAAGCGTTGGTGCGAAAGAGATCTTTCTGAGATATCCGGAGGTAAAGAGAGAAGTGTGGGGCGGAGAATTTTGGGAAGATGGGTATTTTGTCAGGACCGTTAGAGACACAGTGACCAGCGAAACGATAAGGAAACATATCCGGTGCCATAGGCATGAGGAAAAACTCCTAAACGGTTAGAACTTGCGTTTTAATGCCCCGTGCGCAAGCACAGGGTTCTCTACTTCGGTTAGGGTGTTTGGTTTCCTTGACAACGTACGACAGACCAGTCGCTCTCTTAGCTGAGCTTATAAATTATTAATTTTGATGTCAAGTCCTTTTTCTTGAAGAACGCAATTGGTCTGATCGATCCGAAACCTCACCCCTCAGCCATCGTGGAAATGAGCGCCCAACCATGACATAATGCATGCTATTTGATCTTGACATACAACCGTAATTTTCCTAAGCTCCCTACCGAAGTGGACA
>JABXJY010000041.1:0-1349 GCA_013375385.1 Desulfobacterales bacterium | reverse complement strand
TTTCAGGAGCGCCCTCGCGTTCTTTTCTGGGCTCAGAATGAGATAAACTCTGGGCACGCATAAACGAATACAAAGAGGAGTTTAGCAATGGTTGAGAAGGGAAGAGCAGCAATTTTCAAAGGGTTGGGCCAGCCCATGGAGATCGTGGAGTACCCGGTACCCGAACCGGAGCCGGGGGCTATTGTGGTGAAGGTGACAATGGCCAACATATGTGGCTCAGACCTGCATCAGTGGCGGGGCGATATTGACATAGCTGCCTCTGGCACACAGTTGCCAGCAATCCTCGGACATGAGATGACGGGAAAGGTAGCCAGGCTGGGGCAAGGCGTCTCCACCGACTCGGCAGGTGAGCCGCTAGCGGTGGGTGATCGGGTGGTCTATCGCTATTTCAAGCCATGCGGCCGCTGCCCGGCAT
This sequence comes from Desulfobacterales bacterium, assembly GCA_013375385.1. GTDB lineage: Bacteria > Desulfobacterota > DSM-4660 > Desulfatiglandales > B25-G16 > JABXJZ01. The sequence continues at coordinate 934 of JABXJY010000041.1, read as the reverse complement.
GCCTGAGGGGAGAGGACGCTGCCTGCCCTGTGAACCTGAGGTATATCAAGCCCGTTGAGGTCCCACCCCACTTCACCGGGGCTTATGCTGACTACTACTATCTTCGTCCCAACCAGACGATTTTCAAGGTCCCTGATGACCTGAGTGACGAAATGGTAGCCCCGGCTAACTGCGCTCTGTCCGAGGTTATCTACGGCCTAGGGAAGGTTGGGCTCGGCTTCGGCGAGACCGCAGTTATCCAGGGGGCTGGCGGTCTAGGCATCAATGCCACAGCCGTGGCCAAGGATATGGGCGCTCACAAGGTTATTGTTATCGATGGCATCAAGGAACGCCTGGAACTGGCCAAGGCCTTCGGTGCCGATGAGTTGATAGATATGAAGGAATACAAGACTCCTGAAGAGCGCGTGCGCCGGGTGAGGGAACTTACGGGAAATAAGGGAGCGGAAGTCGTAGCCGAGTTAGTGGGGTTTCCCGGAGCCATGGCTGAGGGACTGCGTATGCTTGGCAGGGCCGGGCGCTACCTGGAGATCGGCAATATTAGCCCGGGAAAGACGGTGGAGATTGATCCCTCTACGCTGGTCTATCACTCCAAGACCATTTTTGGTGTAGTCATGTACGGGAGCGATACCCTGAAGAAGGCACTCGACTTCTTGAGCCGCACCAAAGACAAATACCCCTTTGACAAGATTCTCTCCCACACTTACCCCCTGGAAGAGATCAACAAGGCCTTTGAGGAGCAGGATAAGGGGCTGGTTTCCAGGTCTGCCATAGTCATGTAGGAGTCGAGTGTCAAGGGGTTTTTGCCCCCAACCAAAGTACGCCCCAACTGGGGAGCCATTTTCCCACCTCTTCTATTCACGGATAGCTTTGAACTGCCGTAGGCTGAGCCGGTTTCCTGCTTGACGCGCAGGCTCCTCTCTTCTATACTCCCTTG
>JABXJY010000265.1 GCA_013375385.1 Desulfobacterales bacterium | reverse complement strand
GGGACACCTCGAAAGAGCCTGCAAAAAACCCTCCTGTCGAAAAGACAACAGCCAAGGCCGAGGGGTTTCGCGACCGGGTCATTCCGGGCGAGGTCGAAAGGCGGTTCTTGAGCGGCTTTTGAAACCAGATGCAGATGGAAAAACTGGAATGCGATCGGGGAGGCATCAGGCCGGGTTGGCCTATTTATCGTCAGGTTGAAGATCGTTCCGATCTTTGAGGCCATGAAAATCCTTTCGGGCTGTCTGCCCTGTTCAGATTATCCGGCTCAGAATCGATTTCTTCCTCTTAAAACGCGTGCCTTCTTCTAACAGCGGTCAGGGGGAATTCAAGGAAAACTTCCGAGCGGCTGAGATGATAAAGTCCTTTCAAGCTTCTTTTTCGCGCTCCAGACAGCCACCCCCATCGATTATAAGACATAGGTATATTATGGGCAATGGAAAGGGACATGTCAAGGACAATCATCCGGAGAAGAAACCAAAGAAATTGCTGTGAATGGAGGGTCACACCTCGACTATTGACTAAAAAAGGCGTTCAACTCTGCTCCTGACTCACAACTCGATCCAAAGAATATATCCGGGATGAGGTCTTGAATCGCGAATTTCCCTTCCTCTGTGCGCCACGCACATCCTCGTTTCGGAAGAAACCTCCTCTCCATCCAGGAATTCGAGTCGAAACTCGATCTCTTGACAACCTCCCTGAAAGCTGGTGCACAAAGGAGTTCTGTAAGACAATAGGATAGAGCGGAGTATGAGAGATTTAAGGCTGGTGTTCCTCTTCCCACTCGTGATTGCAATACTTACATCGATAGTAATACCTTTCGGTTCTTTCCGGGCCTGTCCAGCGAGACCATATTTCCCTTCGTATAGACTCTCGTGCAAAAAACTTCTTGCAACGAGGACACTGAGTTTCCAGTACGAGCCCTGCAGATATTGACAATACTATGAATCCTGCCACGAACACCCCTATAAGAGCGGAAATCCATTCAATCATCTCCTCGTCCCTATGGCCTGATCAATCTCCTTTGCCAGGTCCTTAAATCCCTTCCAGCTGTTCAGGCTGCTGCTGACGGCCTTGCCAGGAGGTAGCCATTTATTAAGGTCTGCGTTGAGAGAGGGAATCCTTCGTGCAGAAATTGTCTTACACTGAGTGGTTTCGGTTGAAGACCTTACAGAGTGAAACCGACCGTGGGTAGAAAATGAAACTGAGACCCGATCTCGGCCTCAGTGAAGAAAGGGGTGGGTGAGGCTTTTACAGGAAACGGGCAATCCGGAAACCCTCCCAGATGGCGTCGAGTACCCTTCTTGGCTTAACGCAGTCGCCAATGGCATATACCTCCGGTACCTTACCGTTCAATTCGTTGTGAAGCCCCGATCTCGCCTCTAGACCTATAGCAACCACTATGGTATCAGCCTCCAGCCCCTCTTGTCTCCCGTCATGATCTATAATTGCCCTGCCATCTTTTATCTCTAACACCCTGCTGCTCGTTAACACATTGACATTGCCATCCACAAGCATTTTAAGCATCTGCTGCTGGTTAGCCCTATTTTCACCCCGGAAGATACGTTCCAATATTTCAACTACGGTTACCTTTTTACCCGCCTGCGCCAGATACGCGGCTGTCTCACAACCAATCAGGCCGCCTCCCAATACGAGCACCTTCTCCCCACTTTCTCTTTTGCCTAAAAGAAGATCAACTGCTGGAAAAACGCCATCTTTTTTCACCCCCGGAATTTGGAGCATAATCGGGGTAGCACCGGTAGCGACGATAACAACGTCTGGCTTTGCCTCCTGAACCAGCTCCAAACTTGCCTCTCTACCCAATGTTAGATCAACCCCGAGTTTCTTGACCTGGGTCGACAGGTATTTTATCAGATCCCGGAGGTCCTTCTTGAACTCAGGTACAGAAGCCGGTATCAGATTGCCCCCCAGGTGGTCATTCTTCTCCCATAGACTGACCTGATGTCCCCTCTGGGCAGCCACCAGAGCGGCCTGCATCCCTGCAGGGCCGCCACCAATGATGAGCACTGACCTGGGCTCCTGTGCCGGCCCAACAGTAAGCTCCCTCTCCATCCCGGTTGCTGGATTCACAGCACAGCTTAGATACTTCCCTTGAAATACCCTGCTCAGGCATCCGGTATGATCCCCGATACAAGGCTTGATGTCATCAGATCTTCCCTCTTTTACCTTGAGGGGCCATTCTGGGTCAGCAAGCAAGGCCCTGCCCAGACAAACGAAATCGGCCTTGCCTTCCTGCAATACCTTCTCGGCTATATCGGGGTATCCCAACTTGCCTACGGCGATAACAGGAATGTTCACCGCCTTTCTTGCCCTCTCGGCCATGTCCGTCAGGCAACCGGGAGGCTGGTATACCGGGGGATGGGCCCAGTACCAGGCCTCGTAGCAACCGGCATCCACGTGCAATGCATCTACTCCAGCCTCCTCAAAACGCCTGGCCATCTCCAGCGATTCATCAATCCCCCGACCTCCTTCTACATGATGGACAATGCCATATCGGTATATGAGTGGCAAATCATTACCCAGGCGGGATTTAATCGCCTCAATCACCTCTAAAGGAAATCTGAGGCGGCCTTCGAGGTCGCGCCCATATTTGTCCGCCCGTTCGTTCCAGAGGGCGCTCTGAAACTGGTCAAGGAGATATCCCTCATGACCATGGAGCTCAATGGCATCTACACCAGCCACTCCCAGGAAAACTGCGGCCTGTGCAAAGGCCTGCACCAATTTTTCCACTTCTTCTGTGGTCAATTCTCTTGCCGTCACCCTGGGATTCCAAAAGCAGGGCGATGCAGAAGGGGCAACTGCATGGCCCTTTCTCAAGATATCACCATAGGCCACCCTTCCCATCCCTGCCGTCAACTGAACGCACAATTTGGTTCCATAGTCGTGCACCGCATCGGCTAGCTCGGCGAATCGATTGATATGTATTGGTGAATCGGCCCTCGCCAGCATACCCAAACCATCTTCGGTCTTTTTCTCTATTTCAGCATCCACACAGGTAAGACCGGTGATGATCAACCCAACACCGCCTCTTGCCCTGGCCACATAATAATCGATGGCGCGCTGTGAAAGCCTTCCATCCGGCTCGGCAAGCGCGCCAATCCCCATAGGCGCCATGACGATTCTGTTCTTAATGGAAAGCCTTCCAATCTTGCCGGGTTCAAATAGCCTGGTAACGTTCAAAGGTGTTTGCATGGCCTAAGATTTAATTAAATCACGATCACTTTCTCTGGTTAGGGTATCCAAACAAAAACCAGGAGAATGAGACCGTCATGGAACAGGAAATACATATAATACTTCGACTCAATTTTGCAACTGGTAAAGTAGATCTGAATGAAATTGTCTATGAGGTGAGGAACTCAGAGATCCTCTGAGGTTAAAGATCCTGAAGTTGACCCATAACCTGGGAGGAATGCCATGGCACGATGCAGC
>JABXJY010000264.1 GCA_013375385.1 Desulfobacterales bacterium | reverse complement strand
ATGTTGATTTCTTAGCTCTTCTCGGCTAAAGTACCGTGAAAGCTAAGGAGCCACCTCTGAAGTGGGCGGATTGATCGTGGCCTTGAAAGGGTCTTTAATCTCTCACAGAGTTCACAGAGGTTCACCCTGTTAGATAAAACCGGCAATTCATGTGGGAGTTTTATCATTCGGTAAGTTCAGATCCATTTTGTTCTGTGTGGCTATCAAAGTATCTAACAGGGCAAGGAGTTTTTTAGTTGAATTCCTGACCCCGGCTAAATAGACCCGCCCTGTGGAATCCCCACTAGGGGGTTCCGCCTAACGGCGGAAATTCCACAGGGCAAGCATTTAGCAGGGCGGGAAGGGGAATTCAACTAAATCCACATCCCGGTTTTTGCGGGATATGGATACAAGACTATAGTATACCATGGCAGCAGTGCTATTCATTACCAAGAGCGCATTTCAAGGGTTATCAATGTCCACCTGTGGTGGACTGATAGCTTGTCCTGATTCTTCGTCCCTGCCCCGTTAAATCTCGTTTTATTTAACTGGGGTCAAAGAATCAGGACAACACAATAACTATCTCAGTGATCCCTGTGGGCTCTTGTGACCCTGAGTGAAACCGATGGGGAGCGGGCGAGAAAAACAACGCAGCTGAACAATGATGAAACGGCGTGTTAAGACAGTCTACCTGGTAGATGGGAGTTCATATATCCACAGGGCCTATCATGCAATCAGGGGGCTCTCCAACTCCAAAGGTCTGCCTACCAATGCCATATTCGGCTTTACCCGGATGCTCATCAAGCTCCTCGATGATAAATCCCCTGATTATGTGGCCGTTGCCTTTGATGCGAGGGGGCCGACGTTCAGGCATGAGATATTCAAAGACTACAAGGCCACCAGGCCCCCTATGCCAGAGGATATGGCGGTACAGATGCCCTATATCAGGGACGTAGTTGCTGGATTAAGCGTGAAGGTTCTCGAAGAGGAGGGGTATGAGGCAGATGATATTATCGGAACCATTGCCGTATTAGCCAGGAATCAGGCCCTCAATGTGATTATTGTCAGTGGCGATAAGGACTTCAGACAGATTGTGTCCGAAAATACGCTGATGTGGGACCCAATGAACGATAAGCAGGTCGATTATGACACCATAAAGCGAGACTACGGAATCGAGCCTGAACAGATCATTGAGGTGATGGCCCTTTCAGGAGACTCGGTAGACAATATCCCTGGTATCCCCGGTGTTGGGGAAAAGACCGCGCTCGATTTAATCCAGCAGTTTCATTCATTGGAGAATCTTATTGAAAATACTGGCAAAGTAACCAAGGCATCAGTCAAGAACAAACTTGAGCAATTCAAGGATCAGGCCCTCTTGAGCAAAGAATTGGTCACCATAAATAACGCCGTACCCATTGACGTAACCATCGATGACCTGAGGCTCGGGTCACCCAAGAAAGAGAGGCTGGCCGACATATTCCGGGAGCTGGAATTTAAATCACTCATCGATAAGTTCTCCGAGCATGCCGAACTCGGCAAGAAGGACTACAGGTTAATCCTCAAAACAGAAGAACTGAGATCCCTCATAGAGACCATAAGGAAGAAAGGGATATGTTGCCTCGATACAGAGACCACCAGCAAAGACCATCTCACGGCTGAACTGGTGGGCATATCATTCTGTGTTGAGCCAGGGACCGCACACTATCTACCATTGGGGCATACCTATGAGGGCGCAGGTGCCCAGATAGACCTTGGTGAGGCCTTAGCCCTCCTCAAGGATATCTTGTGCGATGATAAGGTAAAGAAGATAGGGCAGAACATCAAATACGATGCGGAGGTCCTCCATAGATACGGTATCATGCTCAGGGGAATATCCTTTGATACCATGATCGCCTCATACGTGATCGATCCCACCCTGCGCCAGCACAATCTGGATTACCTGGCCCAGCACTATCTGGGCTACAAGATGGTCAGTTATAAGGAGGTAACCGACCACACGAGAGACAAAAGCTTTGCCGACGTTGATATCAATAAGGCCAAGGAATACTCCTGCGAGGATGCGGAGATAACGCTCATGTTGAAATCGATTCTGGAGGAGAAGCTTACCAGTACTGATAATTATGCCCTCTTCGAGGATCTGGAGATGAAGCTCGTCCCGGTCATAATGGATATGGAGATGACCGGAGTGAAGATTGATGTGGATTTCTTTAAGGATATGTCAAAACAATTCGCCCATGAGCTTTCCACCATTGAACGCAGGATCTTTGATCTGGCCGGAGAGGAATTCAACATCAACTCCCCCCAGCAACTCGGCTCGATCCTCTTTGAGAAGTTGAACCTGCCAATGAGGAAAAAGACCAAGAAGAAGACCGGATACTCCACCGATGTTGAGGTCCTGACCGAGCTTGCCGGCCTCCATGAGATCCCTTCCCTTCTCTTGCGTTTCAGGACCATCAGTAAGCTCAAGTCCACCTATCTAGATGCCCTGGTGAACATGGTAAATAAGAATACCGGAAGGGTCCACACCTCCTACAATCAGACGGTGACCGCAACCGGTCGCTTGAGCAGCAGCAATCCGAATCTCCAGAACATACCTATCAGGACTGAAGAAGGCAGGGAGATCAGAAAAGGCTTTGTAGCGGATGATGGTCATCTTCTCCTTTCTGCCGATTACTCACAGATCGAGCTGAGGGTATTTGCCCATTACTCGGATGACCCTGTGCTTCTTAAAGCCTTTGCGAGGGGAGAGGACATCCATACCAGGACAGCTGCAGAGGTCTTTGATCTGGACCCGAGAATGGTTACACCAGAGATGCGGCGGATGGCCAAGATGATCAATTTCGGGATCATCTACGGAATGGGGCCGGTGAAGCTCGCCAAGGAACTTGGGATTAGCAAGAAGGTAGCGCAGGTTTATCTTGACAACTACTATGAAAGATACAAGGGGGTTAAGAACTTCAAGGAAAAAGTAATATCCCGAGTACGGCATGATGGATACGTGAGTACCCTTCTCAAGAGAAGGAGATATCTCCCGAATATAAACAGTGATAATGGAAACATAAGGGGTGAGGCAGAACGGGCTGCTATCAATACGCCCATACAGGGGACTGCCGCTGACCTCATAAAAATGGCTATGATAAGTATTGCCGAAAGAGTAAAGAAAGAAAACCTGGGGACCAAGATGCTCCTCCAGGTCCATGACGAGCTGGTCTTTGAGGTTCCCCAGGGGGAACTGGACAGAGCCACTAAACTGATAAAAGATGAGATGGAGGGTGTTTATTCCTTGAATATCCCGCTCAAGGTAGATATAAACTGGGGTAAAAACTGGGGAGAGGCGCATTGACACAGCCAGTTGTCCGTAGTCCGTTATCCGTTTTCTGTTCAGATGTTTGAGAAATTATTTTTCGAGTCCTTGGGAAAAGCGAAGCGAGGCGGCAACTGGCCACTGGCTAATGACAACTGACAATCTGTTTCTATGTAGA